>CAYUHP010000031.1:0-7018 GCA_964444595.1 uncultured Sphaerochaeta sp.
GGCGGTACATTCGGTGCCCACATGCACGTCACCTACACAAATGACGGTCCGGTTACATTTACCCTTGATGCATAAATTCATGCGATATGCTAAGATACCGCCCATAAGGAAACAGAGGAGTTACCATGGCAAAAAGTAAAGACAGTTCGTTTCCCTTGGATTTGAAGCAAAAGCGAGATGCCCTCGAGGCTGCGCGCGCTCAAATTGACAAACAATTCGGAAAAGGATCGCTGATGAAACTCGGCGATACGGAAGAAAGTTTACATATCGATTCGATTTCTTCGGGCTCCCTGCTTCTTGATGAAGCCCTTGGAATCGGCGGCTACCCCCGTGGACGGGTGGTGGAGATCTATGGACCTGAATCCAGTGGAAAGACCACGATCGCCCTTCATGCAATCGCCGAGACCCAGAAAGCGGGTGGAATTGCCGCCTTTATCGATGCCGAGCACGCGATGGATCCAGCGTATGCAAAGAACCTTGGTGTAAATATCGACGAGCTTTGGATCAGTCAGCCGGACAGCGGTGAGCAAGCACTTGAGATCGCCGAATCGCTCGTCCGAAGCGGTGCCGTTGATATGATTGTTATCGACAGTGTCGCAGCGCTTACTCCCCAAGCGGAGATCGACGGCGACATGGGCGACAGCCACATGGGTCTTCAAGCTCGATTGATGAGCCAGGCGTTAAGAAAGCTCACCGGTTTACTCAGCAAGTCCAATACTACGATCATCTTCATCAACCAGATTCGAATGAAGATTGGGGTAATGTTTGGAAACCCCGAGACGACTACCGGTGGAAACGCACTCAAGTTCTACTCATCGGTCCGAATCGATGTTCGAAAGATCGAAACGCTTAGTCGGGGAGCTGATGATGTGTATGGAAACCGAATTCGAATTCGTATCGTAAAAAATAAAGTGGCCCCGCCGTTTAGAAAAGTTGAACTGGATCTTCTCTTTGGTGAGGGGATCAGTTATGTTGCAAGCCTCCTTGATGCCGCAATCAAGTACGAGATGATCGACAAGGCGGGCTCCTGGTACTCATACAATGAGGAGAAGATCGGCCAAGGCCGCGATCGAACGATCGAGTTCTTAAAGTCGAACCCCGATATCGTCGCTGATTTAGATAAGCGCTTGCGCGAGCAGATGTTTAACACTCCAAAAACCATAGAAGAGTAGGGCCGTGGAAAGAAAGGAGCAACAAGGTTCACCAGATCTTGGTTTGGTATATACTACCTCGGCCTTTGAAGGTCCGCTTGGCTTGTTGCTTCACCTTATTCAAAAAGCGGAAGTTAACATCTACGACATTCCGATCGCCGAGATTACCGAACAGTTCATCGCCTACCTTGAGGGTGAAGAATCGGTCCTTCTTGGTGACTTAACTGAGTTTTACAAGATGGCAGCAGATCTGCTCTACATAAAAAGCAGGATGCTGCTGCCCGTCGAACTTGAATTTGATGAAGAGTATCAAGACCCCCGCCAAGAGCTGGTTGAACGACTCTTGGAGCACCAACGCTTTAAGAAGTACACAGACCTGCTCAGCGGTACCGCCACCAGCGGAGAGCTGTTCATATCCCGAAAAGCCAATCAGTTTCGCCTTCCCTTCGGGGATGAGGAGCTCTTTGGTGAGGTGACGCTGGATGACTTGCTTGGCACGTTCCGCCGGCTGATGACTCAGATTGCACCGTCGAAGGTGTTCAACGTCTATGAATCGGTAACGGTCAATGAGAAAATTGCATTGATGCAGGAGATCTTTGAAACTCGGGAATATATAACGATTGAAGAGCTTATCGTTGATATGACGAGTTTGCTCCATATCATCTGTGCCTTCATGGCTATTTTAGATGCCACCAAGCATGGGATGATTTATTTGTTACAGGAACGAGCGTTTGAAACGATCGTGATTCGCCGCAGGGATGAGCACTTTGAAGAAGATTACTCCGATGCGTATGATGAAGATGAGGAGTTTGTGCCGCCGGTGATCGAAGCCCTGCCGATTAGCAATGATGAAGAAGCTGCCTTCTTTGAAGAAGATGTACTGCAATCTGATGAGTATATCTTTGACGGAGAGGAGGAAGAGATTATATTTGATGATGAGGATGAGTTGTGAGTAAGGCGATGCGTTCTCTCAGCGAAGATGCCCGGCTTTTAGAAGTAATCCTCTTTTTAGAGAATGAGCCGGTCAGTGTTGAGAAGTTTAAAAAAATGACCGATTTAGATGAGGCCCAGATCATGACCTCTTTGGCGGAGATTGAAGAGTACTACGATACATACCGGCATGGAATGAGTCTCTTTGAACACCACGGAGCGTTCCAGTTTCTCCCATCCAATGACCTGCATGATCGCCTCCGCTCCTGTTATGGCCGGCGGGTCGACCGTCGTCTCAGTCGAGCAGCGATGGAGACGCTTTCGATTGTAGCGTATAGTCAACCGATCACCCGACGGGAGATCGATAATATCCGCGGAGTCTCCAGTGATTCGATCATTCGCCTCCTTCGAGATCGGGAATATATCAAAGTTGTCGGGCGAAAAGATGTTCCCGGACACCCATGTTTGTATGGCACAAGTCGCAAGTTCCTCTTTGAGTTCAACCTCCAGTCGATCGCTGCGCTGCCAAAATTAAGTGAAATCGACCAAGAGCGGTTTGAGATGAGCGAGGAAGAGGCATGATTGACTACCCGGTGCGGTTGCAACTGTATTTAGCTAAAAGTGGATGCGGATCTCGCCGCTTCTGTGAAACCCTGATCGAAGCGGGGAGAGTAACGGTGAATATGAAAAAAGTCACCACCTTGGGAACAAAGGTCGATGAGGATGATGTAGTGATGCTCGATGGTCAAACCGTTGAACCAGTTGATCAGCGTTATTACTTTGCCTTGAACAAACCCCGAGGGTATGTGAGTACGAACTACGATCCTAATGAACAAAACTTTGCCCGAGATCTGATCGATATCCCTCAAAAAAACTTACTCTTTAATATCGGTCGGCTTGATAAAGACTCCAGCGGCTTACTGCTGTTTACCAATGACGGTAAGCTTGGGCAAATGTTGACTCATCCCTCCTATGAGATTGAGAAGGAGTACTTAGTCAGTGCCCACCGGCCGATCGCTCGAGGTGATCTGGAGGAGATGCATAAAGGTGTCTATTTACCGGATAATCGCTTGCCCTACCGAATCCACCGCTTTGAAACGCTTGGGCCCAAATGGGTAAGGATCATCCTCACTGAAGGAAAGAATCGGGAGATCCGAAAACTCTTGGAGCACTTTGACTATCGGGTTATCGAATTGATCCGAGTCCGAATCGGTCCGGTTGAACTGGGCGAGTTAAAAGCAGGACATTGGCGAAGGCTTACAAAAACTGAAGTGCTGCACCTTCAAGAAAGGAGAAAGCGATGATCGTAGCAATCGACGGACCGGCGGGAGTCGGCAAATCTTCGATCGCCGAGATGGTGGCTCAACAGAGTAGTTTCACCTATCTGAACAGTGGATCATTTTATCGAGCCTATACGTACCTGCATCAAAGAGAGGGTGGGGATACCTCCGATCTACCTCAGGTGTTGCAGACAGCAAAGAACCATTCGCTTACTATAGAAAAAGGACGACTGTTTGCTGACGGTGTTGATATCGAAGGGTTTCTTCGAACCAAGGAAGTAGATGCAGTTGTCGCTCAAGTTTCAGCGTATCCGCCGCTGCGCTCATATGTAAACGAACAGGTTAAAGCACTTGCTCAAAACAAAGACATCATCGTTGAAGGCCGCGACATTACCACGGTTGTGTTTCCCGACGCAGAATTAAAAATCTATTTCGATGCAAAAGCTGAGGTTCGAGCCCAAAGACGGCATGAGCAAAACCCCGAAGGAATGAGCTATGAAGAAGTTTTGGCTGCGGTAAAAGCTCGCGATGAAATCGATCGAAATAAGGCTGTGGGTGCGTTAAAGCAAGCTGAGGACGCCCTGTACATCGATACCTCGTACTTGACTATGAATGAGGTTTGTGAGAAAGTGTTATCTGCTATTTTTGCCCTGAAAATGGGATAAATAGGTAAATTTTGGATCAGGAGAATGGAAGTGGCTGAAGAACAAGTAATGGATGAAAAGAGAAACTTGATGCAGGAGGCTCTGCAAGAGGAGTATCTTAAATCTCTTGATGGAATCGAAGACGGCCAACTCGTGGCCGGTACTGTTGTCCAGGTAAACAACGAGTATGTGTTTGTTGATGTCGGTTACAAGAGTGAAGGTAGAATCTCTACCGAAGAGTTTGACGCGATGCCGGAAGTTGGTGACGAAGTAAGAGTCATGATCATCAACAAAGAGGGTCGAGGCGGGCAAATCATTGTTTCGAAGAAACGAGCCGATAACAAGGAACGGGTTGAGGAGCTGAAAGCAGCTGCTGAGAACCGTTCACCCGTATTGGGCAAATTTGAAAAGGTTATCAAGGGTGGTTTCGAGATTGATCTCGGTGGTGAGTATAAGGGCTTCTGTCCGCTTTCCAAAGCCGATGTCATGCGAGTTGAAGACCCGGAGACCCTTATTGGAATAGAAGATTATTTCATCATCGATAAATTCCACAGCGGAACCCGCCTTAAGAGTGTGGTGAACCGCCGTGAGTACCTCGATATGAAGATCAAGGAAAATAAAGAGAAGTTCTTCTCCTCCGTCCAGATCGGTGACGTCGTCGAAGGTGTGGTAAAATCCTTTACCTCCTTTGGTGCCTTTATCGACCTTGGTGGATTTGACGGCTTGCTCCACATCAATGATATGAGTTGGGGACATGTTACCCGACCAAAGGATTTCGTAAAGAAAGGCCAGGTCATTCAACTCCGACTGATCAACATTGATTCCGAAACCCAGAAGATCAATCTGTCCTTGAAGCACATGCAGGAAGATCCTTGGAACACCTTTGAAGGTCGCTACAAAGTAGACGACATCGTCAAAGCTCCGGTTACCAAGCTGACGACCTTTGGTGCGTTCATTGAGATCGAGCCGGGAATCGAAGGGTTAGCCCACATCAGTGAGCTCTCTTGGACTCGCCGAATCAACGATCCAAAAGAAGTATTGAGTGTCGGCGATGTCGTCGAAGCCAAGATTCTTGGATATGACTTGGATAAGAAGCGAGTATCCTTAGGTTTGAAGCAATTGGATGACAATCCTTGGGACACGATTATCGAACGATATCCCGTCGGTATGACCCTTTCCAAGCCGGTAGTGAAGATCACCAACAGTGGTGCATTCATCAACTTGGAGGAAGGAATCGATGGCTTCCTTCACCTCGATGATATCTCCTGGACCAAGAAAGTTAAGTCAATGTCTTCCTTCTGCAGCGAAGGTGATGTAATCGATGTTCAAGTCATTCGAATTGAACCCGATGCTCGCCGAATTCGCCTTGGTGTGAAACAGCTGGAAGGAAACCCCTGGCAGACTCTCCGCAATGATTATCCGAAGTTCTCAACGATCAGCGGAACCGTAACGAACGTCACCGACTTTGGTGTCTTTGTGAAGGTCCCCGGTGAAATCGAGGGCTTAATTAGCAAGTTTAACCTTGTCGGACCCGATGAGGAGTACACCGATGAGGTATTAAAGAAGTTCAAGGTAGGGGACCCGATTACTGCAATGGTTGTCGAGCTCAATCCTTCAACTCAAAAACTATCACTTTCGATCAAGGAGATGGTCAAGCGTTCTCAGCAATCTGAAATCGCCAAGTACATCCACGAAGACGATGGCGACAGTGATACCTTCTCCCTTGCTGATATGATGCGTTACAAGGACGAAGAGAAGGAAGGGAATTAATTCCCTCTTTACAGGCAACAGGCGGCGTTAAGCCGCCTGTATGCATACCTTGCTAACGGAGAATAGGATATGAGTAATAGAAAGAGTGACGTAGAGCTGACCTTAGCCGAACGAATTGAAGTAGCATTAAGTGGGTTTTTCTCGAAATGGGGCGTAGTTATCGCCTATGTATCGATAGCAATCCTCATAGCTGCAATTGCTTTGGTGAGTATCGGCGTCTATGAATCAAAGAAACTGAATAAGCAATTCAATGAGATTAGCATCCTTGAAAGTGATTTCTTAGCCTTTCAAAGCCTTGGTGAAGAGGATGGGTCATACGCTCAAAGCCGCGACGATCTTCTTACAAGCTTGAACCAATTGGCTCAGAAAGGTAAAGGCTATCCCGCCTTGAAAGCAAAGTATCTTCTTGGCCTATTTGCTTTTACCGAAGGCTCTTACCAAGAGGCTATCGATCGCTTTAACGATGTATACACCAGTGGAAAGAATACCTACTTCCAAAGTCTGGCCCTTGCCAATGCCGGTGCCAGTGCTGAGAACTTGGGTGATGTTCAACTGGCTCTTGAATACTATACCCGAGTCATTGATGAATTTGGCTTTGAAGCCGCAGAAGCTGCCAAAGCTCTGTTTGCCCAAGGCCGAATTGAAGAGGGCAGGGGAAACAACGAGCTTGCAAAAGCTACGTTCCAGCAACTTGCGGATCAGTTCCCATCCTCAGAATATGGAAAATTGGCATTGAATAGAGTTGCATTTCTCTAACTAAATGCCCACCAACCAAAGGAGGCAGATATAATGAAGAAACGAATACTTCTCATTATATCTGCCTTTTTACTATTTTCTGGGTGCGGAATACCAACACTTTTCAACGTTACCACCAAAATCGAAACGATTACAAATTCTGATACTGAAATTAATGCTAAAATCACTGTAACAGATACCGAACGATTGGATTGGATTACCCCAAACACCGGACCATCCTTGATGCTTGCCTATGTGATCACCAACGAAGCTTCGCTTCCATCAAACAGTGCTATAAGCCAATTCTCGACATTGTATGTACGAAAACCCAACGGGCGAAACTTCATCACCAAAGATGTGTATGAGAACGGACTCTTTCGAAATTCAGATGATTCAATCACAAAGTCAATCTTTCCTTTTAGTGACGGGATACATGAAAAATTCAATGCTCCATTATATGTAGCTACTGCTACTGCCAAGGATCGCACTAACCCCAACGATACGTTTT
>CAYUHP010000031.1:7118-17418 GCA_964444595.1 uncultured Sphaerochaeta sp.
CGTATCTTTTCTCTCCTATCCCGTGTGCTCCGCTTTGACGAGTTCTACGAGCATACCAAACTCAACATCAGAGATCTGAAGCTTCTGAGCTAAGCGATATGAAAGGCTCACGTGCTCTTTGATCGTTGAGAGAAACTCCTCCTTGATTCGGCTCTTTGCACCAAGAGCTACTTTGGAACCTTTGGCGGGTACTGTGGTGATATACTTGGCTTCTTCCAATTCCTTGTAAGCGCGTTTGACGGTGATAACACTTACTTTAAGGGTTTTGGCAAGTTTGCGGATCGAAGGGAGATTTTCCCCTTCCTTGATAATTTCATTGGCAATTTGAAAGCGAACCTCTTCGATGATCGCCATATACATAGGTGTGTTCATAGGCTATACACAGTGTACCATGAAAGCTCTTTTCGGTATACTTTTTTTTATGATCGATTACACCTATACTGAATACAATACCTTTGAAGAGGCGCTTCTTCAGCTTCGAACCATTATCGCCCATCTCCGCAGTGAAAACGGCTGTGCCTGGGACCGGAAACAAACAGGAGAGGATATCACTCTGAACTTGATAGACGAAGCCTACGAGTACCTAGATGCCCTCAGAGGCGAATCTCGGGAGGATATCGTCGAAGAACTTGGCGATGTGCTCTTGAATGTACTGATGCTCGGTCAGATCCAGGAAGAAAGAGAACAATCCTTCCTCATTGAATCATTGAACAGCGTCAGTGAAAAGTTGGTTCGCCGCCACCCCCATGTCTTCTCTTCAGAACAAGCCGATACTCCGGGGGATGTGTTATTGCTTTGGGATGAGATGAAGGTCAAAGAGGGAAAGAAGCCAAAAAAGGATGACTTCTTCAGCCGTATACCCCCTACTCTACCGATCATGGAAACGTCCTTTGAGATCCAAAAGAAGATGAAGAAGGTCGGCTTTGATTGGTCCGATTCTTCTGGTGTCTTTGCCAAGATTCAAGAGGAGCTTGATGAGGTGCATCAAGCTCTCCAAGGCGAAGGAAATGTTGAAGAAGAGTTGGGGGATCTGCTCTTCAGTGTGATCAATCTTATTCGCTTTCTCGGGCTTAATCCCAGCTACGCACTTCGAAGGAGCAACGAAAAAGTAAAAGAGCGGTTTAACCAGGTTGTTCAACGCGCTCGTCAGAACAATATAGAACTCACGAGCGCGAACCTCGATTTACTGGAAGCGCTCTGGCAAGATGCTAAAAAAGCGTAAGCATAAAGTCGTTGTATGACATACCCATTTCACCGGCATAGATGTTTGTCCGAGTAATATCGTATGTACCGGCGATCTCAAACTTATCCGCATCCTTTCCGAAGAGCAGTTTCACCATATTGCGTTCCCCATAGATAATCACTTCAAAGCGATCTTTTCCAATCTCGGTAACCGAGAATCCATCTTGAGGTTGCGCAGCCAATTCTTTGAAGAGCTCATTATTTCCGCGCGTCTCGATCTCATACCGGCTGGCAAAAAAGTGTTTGGCCAGAGTATGTTTCTTTCCTTGCGGAAGGAAGGTAACACTGGTTAGTTCATAGCCCTCATTGAGCGTTCGGCCAAGCTCTTTTTTCACATACGCTTCACTGAGGTTGGGCTCATCAACAAGCTCGATGAGCACGACCTCCGCCTCCCCTTGTATCCCCAACGACAGAGGGTTTACAAACTCCAACTTCGGTGTGGGATTGAATCCTTGGGTAAACTGAACGGTAAGGTTGGAGCGCTGAAGGGCCATCTCCATATTTCTCATCGTGTTGATGTGACTGATGAAGGTGGCAGGAAAGACGCGCCGATAGGTCACCACCGCTTGAACGTAAGAAAGCGGACTGGGTGGGTTCTGCATTGGCGGAAGCTCAATGTGTTTGTTTTCTAAGGCATCGATTACTTTATTTGCCGGAGTACAGGAGGCACATTGGTGGGTACACTCATCGGTGCACCGTCCGGTGAGCAGGAGTTTACTAGCTCGCTCATACTCTTCGATAAGAAACGGTTTACCGACTCGAATGTTGATTCCATCCCAAGGCAGGGGTTCATCAAGGCCATACTCGTGGTAGATCGCTTCATCCACGTCGTAGGAGGCCTCCTCAATCGCTTCAAACCATTTGCTCTTGTCGAGGTACTCATCCCAGGCATCGAGGCGACAACCCTTCTTATAAGCGTTTTCGATCACGTCACTGAAGCGTTCATCGCCTCGGCTGATCAGCCCTTCGATGTAGCTGATCGAGGGATCGTGGTAGTTCACCCGAGCCCCTTTGATCCGGGAAAGAATCATCTTTTTAAGGTGGAAAAGCTGATTTTGTGCTTCTTTGGCATCGATTTGACTACACCATTGAAAGGGAGTGTGGGCTTTAGGGATAAAGGTACCGATGTTGATATTCATATTCAACTTTGTTTCATCCCAAATAGCGCCAAGGTAATCGACGATCTCTTGGTTCTCCTCTTCGCGATCGACGAAGGGTAAACCAACCATAAAGTAGAACTTTGCCAGCCGCCATCCCCTACTCTTTGCTTCTTTGATGATTTCAATTACCTGATCGAGGGGAACCGGCTTGTTCATCGCGTACTGCCACGCTTCTTTGGGAGTCTCGATCGCAAAGGTCAAACCGCTCTTTCTAACTTCGCTCAACTTCTCCAAGATCGTTAAGTTAAAGGAGTTCACCTTTAAAGAAGGCAGGGAGAAGGAGATGTTTCGATGGGCATACTTGGCGTTGAAGAGATCGATCATCTGCTCAATTTGTGGATGATCGCCGCTGGAGAGCGAGGAAAGGGTGATCTCGCGATATCCGAACTCATCGACAAACTGCTCGACCTCTTTTTCTATCGTTCGGATATCCTTCTGGCGATAGGGTTTGTAAAATTGGCCGGCGTGGCAGAAACGACAACCGCTGGGACAGCCGCGCATGATCTCAACGACTCCGTTGTCTTGCGTTACTTTCATATTTGGCACAACGAAGTGCTGAAAGATTCGATCTTCGGTGAATCGATGATCGATGTAGCGCAGCGTTGATTTTCGCCCCAAGTACCACAGGAAGGTAAACTGCTTCAGACTTTCAATCTTTTGAGCGCGGCTCCACCCCTCCCTCTTTGCTGTTTTAAGAACTTCCATTACATCGTCCAATCCTCCTTCGGATTCACCGATGTACACAAAATCGAGGAAAGCACCGAAGGGAAGCGGGTTGGTAATCGCAGGTCCTCCGGCGATGATGATCGGGTGCTCATCACTTCGGTCGGTATTTCTTAACGGAATATTGCCCAGCTCCAACACTTGAAGGATATTTGTTGCAGCCAACTCATATCCGATTGAAACACCGAGGAAATCGAGCTCGTTAAGTGGAAGATGGGTTTGAAGGGCACTCAATGGAAGGTGTTTCTCCTTCAAAAGTGCTTCAAAGTCCGGGGCAACGGAGAAGACGCGATCACAATGTACCCCCTCAATGCGGTTGAGTTGGTCATACAGGATCTTAATCGCCAAATTACTCATTCCGATCTCATAGAGGTCGGGAAAGCAAATTGCCGCCCGAAGGTCCCCTTCTTTGGGGTCCTTCTTATTTTGAATATATTCACCGCCGACATAGCGAGTCGGGTTTGCTATCAGTAACAGATCATCACGTAAGAGATCAATCGTATTATTCATATTATTCCTTAGATCGCCGATAGAGCTCAGCGTATTCAACCTCTTCGAATCGACGGCCGGCTCGCCCGGCGAGTAAAGCCAACGCTCGATAGAGTTCGATTGTATCAGTTTTTTCATTTCTTAGGGAGATGAACCACGCCTCAGCGGTTGAAGGGGCGAGACCCAGTGGGACCAACTCCAGCACAAGGGCGATTTGCTCCTCAACAGTAAGATCTTTGAGGTGTGAACCTACGTTCCTTGCGTTAATCTCCGATGTGATGAACAACTTGGCTTGTTCGTAGGGGGTAAGGTTTTCGAATAGGTTTATCGTAAAGAGTGCTTGAGCCTCTTCGATCTTTCCCATCCTCATCAACGCTTGATAGAGCCCTTTAGCCTCTTCAACGGTCAACTCCCCTCGTTCTTCTAAGATCGTTCCTTGGATAATCGCGTAGGCCCAATCGCGTTGACTGAGGGCAAGTTCAAAGGAGAGCGAGGTATTGGTTTGTTTATCAATTGGAGTAAGGGAGTTGGCAAGTTTCATCACCTCTAAGGCACTCTTTGGCTCACCCAAGGCTCGAAGAGCTTGAGCTTGATAGCTCAGGAACTTCGGATCATTTTGTTTCATAAACTGCTTTTGAGCGGATTCAATCACTTGCTGGTAAGAACCCTCATGAAGGAGCCGCTCGATCGGTGCGTACTGATTAGTACAGGAAAGCAGTGAAAAGAAAAGGGAGAGAAGTATACTGAGAAGAATTGTTCTCTGCATCCCTTCACTCCCCTATTATACAAAAGACAAGGCAGACAATAAGCCGGGTTCTGTCGAAGATGATCATCTATCTAGGCGAACTGTTACCAGTCCACTCATGCAACCTACCCGCAAATAACAGGCGGACAACCCTATTTGCTGCTTGGTCTTGCTCCTGACGAGGTTTTCCCTGCCAACACTGTTACCAGTGTTGCGGTGGGCTCTTACCCCACCATTTCACCCTTACCGCAGATGCGGCGGTATATTTTCTGTGGCACTCTCTGTAGCGTTACCGCTCCCGGACGTTATCCGGCGTCATGTCCTATGGAGCCCGGACTTTCCTCACCCAGTATCCTGAGCGCGATCATCTAGCCTACCTTGTCAAAAATCTTATAATACGTCGTCAAATTCACCGTCTTGGACAAAGTCACCCAAGTCTGCTTCGGGATCAACTTTTCCGGCGATGAATTGTTCATCCACTCCGTCAACATCTTCCCAAAAGAGAATACGACTGCAGTACGGACAGAACTCAACTTCTTTACCGTCGCGAACGGAGTTCACGAATTGAACGGGAAGAACAACGTGACAGCCCTGGCAAACCAAGCCGTGCACCGGTACGATTCCCTTTCCTTTCTTGTTCTTCACGATGTTGGAGAACTTTGTGTATAAGTCGATTGTGATATCTTCATCGATGAACCCTTCACAACGCTCACTCACCTCGCTGAGCTCTTTCTTCTTTTGAGTAAGTAATGCATCAATTTTACTGGCTTCGGCATCGACTTCAGTTTTTTGCAACGTCATCAGCTCTTCTTTCTCAGTAAGGCGCACCTCAAACTCTTGAACTTGCTTCTCCTTGACGTGCAACTGCTTCAATAAGCTCTGCTCTTTTGCTGCAGCATCTTTAATCTCCTTCTCCAGCGCTTCAAACTCGCGCTGAGTGGTGATTAACTCCATATTCCGCTCGCTCTTGTCACGGGCTTGGACAGCATCCTCATATTGATACCCAAGGTTCTTTAATTCAACCTTTGCTGCCTCACTTCGAGTGTGTTCATCGATGTAGTCGAGGTTAATCGTATCCAACAACTCCTGTTTAACTTTTAAGTCACGGGGGAGTCGAGCGATCTCCTCTTCGAGAGCAAATCGAATGCTCAAATCATCCTGCAATTGGTTGAGCCGTGAAAATACCGCTGCTTCATCCATCATCATCATCCTCTATTAAATGAAATCCTTCAATTTTCTGCTTCGTTTCGGGTGGCGGAGTCGTCGGAGGGCTTTAGCCTCAATCTGACGAATACGCTCTCTCGTAACCTCAAAATACAACCCAACTTCCTCGAGTGTCAACGAGTACCCGTCCTCCAAGCCAAATCGCATCTTCAGTACTTCTTGTTCACGCGGCGGAAGGGTGTTTAACACCTCTTTCAACTGCTCTTGAAGTAAGGAGTATGCAGTCTGCTGAGCGGGATTCTCAACATCCTTATCCTCGATAAAGTCACTTAAGAGGGAATCCTCCTCTTCACCGACCGGTGTTTCAAGACTGATCGGCTCGCGGGCAACGTTCTTTACTTGTTTGACTCGAATCTCCGTCCAGCCAAGCTTCTCGGCAACTTCCTCATCGGTCGGTTCGCGTCCGAGACTTTGCATGAGCATCCTCGATTCTCGAACAACCTTGTTGATCTGTTCAATCATGTGAACCGGTACCCGAATGGTTCGGGCCTGGTCGCTAATCGATCGGGTAATGGCTTGCCTGATCCACCACGTGGCGTAGGTGGAGAACTTAAAGCCCTTTCGGTACTCAAACTTCTCTACCGCTTTAATCAAGCCGATATTCCCTTCTTGAACAAGATCAAAGAAGTGAAGACCACGGTTCGTATACTTTTTGGCGATCGAAACGACGAGCCGAAGGTTTGCCCGAATGAGGCGGTCCTTGGCGTCTTTCATCATCTTTTGGCCATACTTGATACGGTTGGCCAATTCCAAAATTGCTTCACTACGCTCTTCAAACTCAAACTCAATCTGCTTGAGTTCTTTGTGAGTGAGTTGAAGTTCGCGGATCAAGTCTTTAATCGTATCGCTGGAAAGATGAAGTTCCTCTTCGATCAGTGCTGCCTTTGACTGAGTTGCCAGATCTTTACCAAGCTGGCGAAGATCTCGGGCAGTACGAATATTCAACTTGTTTTCCAGTTGCTGTTTCTTCTCATTATTCGAGCGGATATTATACTCGGCTTGGATGAAATCTTCGGTAAAGGCAAGAATCTCTTCGGGTTGCAACTCAATCGTCGAAAGCTTTTTCAAAAGGGCTTTTCGGCTCTTATCGAGCGTTGGGTTGTTTAAGATATCTTCGCCGGAGAGGATCATCTGCTCTTTCTTAGCCGAATAGCTCTTAAGGGTGCTTTGAACCTCTTTGAGTGCTTCGCGGTAGTTGTTGTTATACCGCTTCAAGCTAGCCTCGTACTCCTTGGCATCCTTTTGAGAGTATTCATCGTCACTATCCTCTCGTTTGGTGGTCAAAAGGGTGTGAATCTCTCTAAAACGTGTGATGAGGATTCCGCTCTCTTGAATTACTTCAGTGATGATCGCGGCTCCCTCTTCCATCTTCATGGAAAGTTCGACTTCTTGTTCGGCAGTGAGAAGATTCTCTCGACCAATCTCCCGCAAGTATAGGCGAATTGGATCATCTCCACCGCCTTCACCCTTGTCGGTACCCAGAATCGTCGGATGACGGGGAGTTTCACTTTCCCCATCCTGATCATCTAACTTGGAGATATCAACATAGTGGGCGCCGCCGGCTGAGTCATCGTCGGTGCTTGTTCCACTCCACGACCGAATCCCTTCCGCTTCGTCCTCTTCATCGTCATCGTCCAGATCATCATCGTCATCATCACTGGGTTTCTTTTTTGGTTCGTCTTCTTCCTCTTCCGGCTCGTGGAAATCTTCGACGCTGATCGGACCGACATCATCGATCTCTTCGTCATCAAGATCATCCTCTTCTAAGTCCAAGCCAAATTCGTCACCAACTTCATCGATCTCTTCGTCATCCGGTTCCCCGTCAAAGCCGTTAATCTCATGTGTATCAAGCGGCTCGACAACTTCGATCTCTTCCTTGGTTAACAGGTTCTCAATTGCTTCTACATATTCATCACTGAGGTTTGAACCAAGCTTTTTTACTAAAAGCTCTTTGCTTACGCTTTTCGTGTCCCCCGCTTCTTTAACCAATTCTATAAATATGTTGTTGACAATAGTGTTATCCAGCATCTGTTTCCTTTACCCCGTTTCTCTATCCACACGGTAACTCGTTTTTTAGAGTTCGTGCACGTCAAAAAGCCTTGGTTTGAGCAACCAAGAGCGCCCAAAGGTGTATTATCTCTTCCTTTGTATAATCGTCATCTTTCGACTCTTCGTCAAATTGTGCTCCATGTGGTGACCTTTTTCACGGACGTCGTTACATCATACAGATTTAATCGAGCCTTTACAAGAGAAGCAAAGCTGACGAATTCTCCCATTTTTCCTATTCTAACTCCTTTCTCAGGCGGTTAATCTCGCCTTCAATCTCCAATCGTTCCCTGAGTAATTCCTCGATCGTCACACTGTCACTTCCTTCAAGTTGCGTTAAATCCAATAAGCGCTTGTTTGACAACCGCTTCTTCTCCCAGTTTCGCAAGCGAAGGCGCAAGAGACCTTCTTGGATAATTTGGTTTGGGTTGTTACGAAATTCAGCCAAGCCAAAGGAGGAAGAAAGATCGCGTCTTACCTGTTCACTTTCGATCAGTTGAAGCAAATAGTCGCTACTTTGTAGAGCGTCTTCGCGAGCTGCCTGTTCCAAGGCTTCGTACAGCTCATGCGCTTTGGGGTCATCCAGGCTGTCAAAACCGATCTTACTACGAGCTTTTACATACAAACTCCGATTATTTGCAACGGTGAGCATCAAGTAATAGTCAAAAGAGATCGCTGCCGGATTAAGAGGGATGATAACAACCTCTTCACGTTGAAGCGGTGTTTTTTTCGGCTGTTCGTCCTTGTCATACTCCTCGTAGATTGAACGCTCATCGATGTCGAGGATCTCACCGAGGGTTTTAACCAACTCTTGGCGTTCGATCTCGTTGTGCGTTGCCTTCAAATACGGTTTCAAATGAGTACAAACCGCTGCCTTCCCCTTGGCACTTGAGATATCGGAAACATGCATTTGAGCGTTGATTAAGAAGCGGAATCCATCAAGGGAGGTGGAAAGCTCCTTACGAAGCGCTTCTTCGGAACCTTGTTCGATCAACTCCGAGGGGTCGTTGGCACTTTGTAGGGTAAGGACGGTATTGGTCATCCCCAGATCTTGAGCGATCACCAAAGCTTTTGCCGCTGCCTGTTGCCCGGCGCGGTCGTTGTCAAAGAGCACTTCAACCGTGTCGCAGTAGCGACGGAGCAGCCGCCCCTGCTCGGGGGTGAAGGAGGTTCCAAGCGGGGCCATCGCCTGGGTAAAGCCCGCTTGATGGAGGGCAACCACATCGAAGTTTCCTTCACAGAGGATCGCTTTGCGACCTTGTTTAATGGTATCCAAGGACTCATACAGCCCAAAGAGGTTGTGTTTCTTGGAGTAGATCACCGTTTCCGGGGTGTTGATGTACTTCGCTTTGGAGGTATTTGAGAGATCTCTTCCTCCAAAGGCAACCACCTTGCCCTGCCAGTTTCGAATCGGAAACATCAGCCGATCGACAAAGAGCGAGTACGTTGGGTTGTTTCGGCTGAACAGTCCGCTTTGCGCCAGAAGTCCGTCGCTGTAGTGATGGCCTTTCAGAAAGCTGTGCAGCCACCCGCCGTCACGGGGGGCATAGCCTAAAAGGAAGGTATCCCACATCGCCGGGGCAACGTTTCGTTTATTCAGGTATGAACGAGCCTGAGCGCCCTGGGCACCGGTTTTAAGCAGATAGGCAAACGATCCGGCGATGCGACCGTACAGTTCATAGAGGTTTTCAGAAAGGTCGCGCTGTGCTCGTTGGGCGGGGGTCTCCTCCTCCAACTCAACTCCGGCTCGTTGGGCGAGCATCTTTACCGATTCATGAAAGGGGATTTTTTCCATCTCCATCAAAAAGTCGAAGATCGAACCGCCTTTCTTGCAGGAGAAGCAGTAATAAAAGCCATCTTGGTCGACTACGCTGAAGGAGGGGGTTCGTTCCTCATGGAAGGGACACAATCCCCAAAGCCTTCCTCCGCGGTTAGAAAGCGTGACATAGTCACTAACCACTTCGCTGATCGTTAGGCGAGCTTTGATTTGTTGGAGAGTAGATTCAGCAATCTTTGCCATCTGGTCTCCTATATAGTCATAATCGGTCCGTTTGCAATCCGCTGACGAACTAAATTCTCAATTTCCTTCTTGCTATATCGTTTACCATGCCCAATACCGGGGCACAGAAGTGCTTCTTCATCCCACGACTCTTTGCTTTCGACGACAGATGACCAAAAGGGATAGGTTCGGCATTGGATCGGTCGAGCCTCATAGACGGTGCAGCCGGTTTTCCCTAAGAAGATGCAGTCGTTGTTCTTTTTTTCCAACAAACTGATCATCTTGGCTGCCCCCATGTCAACGTAGTGACAATAGGTTTGAATGAACTCATCTTGGCTCAAGTTAGTATGTTTACAGAGGCGATCGAGGTCGACTTGGGAGAGAAACACATACCCGGGCTCAACCCCACAACAATAGACGCAGCCCGATACGCAGGAAAACTGCAACCCTTCATCGTAGAAGTTACTCATCTTCACCCCTTTTTTCTCAGTAGGACGATTAAAGGCCTTCCTCGTAGAAGAAGGCCTCCAAGTTGGAGAGAGAAGGATTCGAACCTTCGAAGGTGATAACCAACAGATTTACAGTCTGCCCCCTTTGGCCGCTTGGGTACCTCTCCGTGTCAAAAGACAACCGTACCTTACAAACAATTTTGAGCTTTGTCAACATCACTTA
>CAYUHP010000032.1:0-17348 GCA_964444595.1 uncultured Sphaerochaeta sp.
TGAGTGCTGGGTTAACGGAGATTGTTTGGATGCCTTACTAACAAGAGATTGGGTAAATCCAAGATCTTTGGCGGTCTTCTCTCTTCGATCAAGGAAGCCGACACTCCGAATCTCCCCGGACAAACTGAGCTCACCAAAGCTCACCAAATTTTTCGGCAGACTCTTTTGAGTGAGCGCCGAATATAGCGCAAGGGCAAGAGCAAGCTCAATGGCAACTTCCCCTACTTTCATCCCACCACCGATGTTCACATAGAGATCTTGGTCATTGAGTCTCAGGCCGGCGTGTCGCTCTAATACAGCAGCAACGCGGGTTACTCGGGCCGAGTCAACTCGATCGGAGTAGATTCGACTGAAACCACTTTTGGCGGGAATCGTTAACGCTTGGACTTCCACTAAGAAGGAGCGTGTTCCTTCGGCAACTGCGCTGTAGGCAACTCCCGGTGGTAGGGGCTCTCCTCCTCGGTCGGAGAGAAAGAAGGATGCGGGGTTGGCTACCGGGTGTAAGCCCTTCGCATCCATTGAAAAAAGGCCGATCTCATCGACGCTGCCAAAGCGGTTCTTCGCGGCTCGAATCAAGCGAATGCCGGAGGGCAATTGGTCAAAGTAGAGAACCGTGTCGACTAAGTGCTCGATCACCTTTGGCCCGGCGATCGTCCCCTCTTTGGTGACGTGAGCAACAAAGAACAAACTGATCCCCAGTCGTTTTGCTAAGCTTACCAATGCATTTGAGCAGTGACGGATCTGATTTACTGAACCAGCTGGCGACGGAAGGGATTCACTGCTTAAGGTTTGAAGCGAATCGATGACGATGAGGGTGGCTTTTGAAGATGGAAGTACCTTCTCCAAGACCTCAAGGCGGGTATCACAAAAGATATTGATCTTCCCAAGCCTAAGACCGAGTCGTTGAGCCCGCATCTTCACTTGAGAAGGCGACTCCTCTCCACTCACATAGAGCACCGTAGCATCGCTCTGAGCGCTTTGAAGGAGCTGGAGCATCAATGTAGACTTCCCAATCCCCGGATCGCCTCCTATGAGCACGGAGGAGCCTTTCATCACTCCTCCGCCAAGAACGCGATCCAGTTCACTGATTCCACTTGCGTAGCGAATCTGGGGATCGAGGACGACATCCTCCAAGCTCACTGGCTCCTCATCGGTACTGAGCGGTTGAGCCCCTTTGGTGGTAGCGATGATCAGCTCTTCTTCAAAGCTGTTCCAAGACCCACAATCGGGACACCGGCCGAGCCACTTGGACTCAGTCCGGCCACAACTAGAACATACAAACTGCAGTTCACCGCTCTTTTTTGCCACCTTATACCACCTTTAGAAGGAGATGAGTTGAACCTCAAAGATCAAGTAGGAGTTTGGGGGAATAATCCCCGGATATCCCATCTCACCGTAGCCAAGCTCTGGGGGGATGATGAGGGTTCGCTCTTCGCCCGCACTCATCGTTACCAACGCTTCATTCCATCCCTCGATCACTTCACCAACCGCAAACGATGTCGGCTCGCCCCGCTGGATTGAAGAGTCAAAGATTCGCCCATCAAGAAGGGATCCTTGATAGTGAACCTTCACCCTCGTTCCCATCTTTGGAAAGCTCTTTCCATCACCTTTCTTCTTTACTACATACCTAAGGCCCGTCTTTGTGCGAATCGCATTAGGATAACGGTTACTTATCTCCGCTTCGACCTTTGCAAAAGCCTCTTCATTGGCTTTTTTCCGCTTCTGTTCTGCTTCAACTATATATGCTGTAAAGGATTGCTTAGTTACTACAAAATCTTCAGCTTCTTTTCCTACTCGAAGAATCTCAACACTCTTTATTGTGTCGCCTTGAGCAACAGCATTGACGATATCTTGCCCTTCAACAACATGGCCGAACACCGAATGCTTATTATCGAGCCAAGGAGTTTCAACGTGGGTGATAAAAAATTGACTCCCGTTTGTACCGGGACCACTGTTCGCCATCGACAGAATTCCAGGACGATCGTGCTTCAACGAGGAGTCGAACTCATCGCCAAACTTGTAACCGGGGCCTCCGGTGCCAGTTCCCTGGGGACAGCCGCCTTGGATCATGAAGTTCTCGATTACTCGGTGGAACTTCAAGCCATCGTAAAACGGCTTACCATCATTCAATGCCCCTTCGGCGAGTCCAACGAAGTTTGCAACTGTCATTGGGGTTTTTTGATATTCAAGGGCGAGTGTAATATCGCCCTTGCTCGTATGCATAACGGCGTAGAGGCCGTCGTTTGGGGTATTCTTATCCATGAATTCCTTCCTTAAAATAACTGCTCATTCGGAGCCAATAGTTGATATATTCGTTCCAGCTCTTCCGTGCTGGCAAATGGGATTTCAATTTTACCTTTTTTAATTGAGCCTTTAATCTCAACCTGAGTGCCAAAAGCCATGAGGAAACTCTCTTCGGCAGCGAGAATCTCCAAACTCTTCGCCTCATCCTTTTTCGCTCGCTTCTTCTTTTGGTGCGCTAAGCGCTTACCTTGATTAAAGTGTCCCGCCATCTCTTCAGTGGCTCGAACGGACAGATCGCGCTCAAGAAGGGTATTGTACAAAATTTCCCGATCGGCGGGGTTCACCACCGAAAGGATCGCCCGAGCGTGCCCGGCAGTAAACTTGCCCGTTAAGAGCTGCTCTTGCATCGTTCCGTTTAATTGAAGGAGTCGGATACTATTACTGATCGTCGATCGATTCTTCCCAACTCTTCGAGCTAGTTCTTCTTGAGTAATCCCTGCTTCTTGAATGAGATAGGCGTAGGCTTGAGCTTCTTCAATCGGGTTGAGTGATTCACGTTGGATATTCTCAATAAGGGAGATCTCCAAGCGCTGCATCTGCGTTACATCTTTTACAAGAACGGGAATGGTTTTCAAACCAGCCATCTTGGAGGCCCGGTAGCGTCGCTCGCCGGCTACGATTGAGTACCGGTTCGGCCCGATCTCTTCAACGAGAATAGGCTGCAGTACTCCGTCGCGCTTTACTGACTGAGCAAGCTCCTCCATCGCCGAGGCTTCAAACTCTTTTCGAGGCTGACTTGGATTAGGACGAACCGCATCAATTTCAACTTCTAAAACACGATCACCTTTCTCCTCTTTTCTTACCGTCCCGAGAGCGTTATCCAGTACAGAATCATAGGAGTAATCTTGCATCAGAGATCCAATGCCTTTTCCCAAACCAATCTTTCGTTTACTTTCCACGTTTGATTACCTCCTTGGCCAATGCTCGATATGCCTTTGCCCCATTACTAGAACTATCATAGCGATTGATCGGCAGGCCATGACTGGGTGCTTCAGCTAAGCGAATATTTCGAGGAATCATCGTGGTGAACACCAGATCATCAAAATAGCTGATGATATCATCCACAACGTCTCTGGCAAGCCGGGTTCGCTTGCTATACATCGTAAAGAGAATTCCCAATACTTCCAACTCAGGGTTTAATGATTTCTTTATATTTCCGATTGTATGCATCAAAAGGGTGAGCCCTTCCATCGCAAAGTATTCACTTTGCATCGGGATAATGATTTCATTAGCCCACACCATCGCATTGATCGTCACCAACCCTAACGAGGGTGGACAATCTAAAATGATATACTCCCAATTACCCTCTAATGGGGAAAAAGCATCTCGGATAAAGAACTCTCGCCGCTCTTGATTCACTAACTCAATGTTAAGACCGGCCATGTGGATGTTGCTCCCAATCGCATACAGATCTTTCACGGCAGTTTGTTGGATTACCTCATCCAAGGTCGCAGTACCGGCAAGAACTTCATATACGCCAGCTTTTCTTGGGTCTAAGCCAACCCCACTTGTAAGGTTTCCCTGCGAATCAACATCAATTAAAAGGGTTTTCTTGCCCAATTCGGCCAAAGAGGAGCCTAGATTAATAGCAGAAGTGGTTTTACCAACTCCTCCTTTCTGGTTAAGGAACAAGATTATCTTTGTCTTCATAGTGTGTACTATACTCAAATGTTTCCAATCTGTCACTGCCTTGACCGTATGCAAGCAACATTGTATCTTTTGGTAACCCACAGGAGGTGTCCATAGATGGAAGATAAAGTCAAACAAGCACTTCAGGATATTCGACCTGCTTTGCAAAATGACGGTGGAGATATTGAGTTCGTCAGCCTCGTAGGTGACAACGTCACAGTTCGACTCGTCGGCGCATGCGCTGGCTGCCCAATGTCGCAAATGACCCTTAAGGGAGGAGTAGAGCGCTATCTGCGCAACTTCGTTGATCCTCACCTTACTGTAGTAAACGAAGGACTCTAATCCTTCGCTCAACTCAAGAACGTTTCACGTGAAACATCGTGAGACGTTTTTTTATGTTTCACGTGAAACATTACTGCCCATAGGCCCACCTCATCCACTTCTCCTACTTAGTATACCCTTTATCTCGTAGCATCTTTCCCATCCTCCCTATACAACCGTTACATTAGCTGAACAATTATATTGTACGCCATTTAGTTTTGTGATATAATGATTATGCCAAAGGATGGAGTGATTCGTCGCTGCTTTGATGTTTCACGTGAAACATCAAAGAGATAATCATTCTTATACTGGGAGAACTTTCGTAACGTTGGTTTGGTTTCTTTGTTTAGAGTATATAAGGATCTTCACCAGGGTGAGGTGATGAAGCAACAAGAAGGGGAGCGTTTCACGTGAAACATCTAACTGATCAAGCACATATTCATGCCAAGCAGGACCCGATAGCAATCTCTGTCGGTCTATCATTGATGGATTGCTTGGTTCATTTCAAAATTCTCCCAGAAACGGCAAAACCTGCGTTTAACAGCGCCATTTGAAGGTTTTAGGCTCTGTTTCTATGTATAGATACAGATATTGTTGAGAAAGCCTCTTCTTTTTGGTACTTAAACATCGCTTTCAGCTATATCGATAATACTCGTATCCATCTGGTCATTATGTTGTTGAGATTACAGGAGGCCAGGGAGTGATTGCGATAAAAAGGGCGTTGTCTTTTGATAGACAACGCCCATGAATTGATTTGATTTAGCTATTACTCTTCGTCACTCTCTTCACTTTCAGTAGTTTCAGGGATCTCCACTTCAGCTTCATCATCCCGATCGGTGGATGCGATTGCTACGATTGAGTCATCCTTCCACTTCATGCGAACGACTCGAACTCCTCCAGCATTTCGACCTTGAATGGAGATCGTATCCACGTGGATTCGAAGAGTTTGCCCTAAGAGGGTTACACAGACGATATCTTCCTCTTCGCTTACACCCAAGACTCCGATGATCTCATCCTTCTTTCTAAGGCGAAGGATTCGCTGACCTTGAGTTCCGCGGTTGTGAGGCGTAAATGCATCAAACTCGACTCGCTTGCCCTGACCGTTAGCAGTGATGACAAGAATGTGTTTGCCCTCCTCTACCTTTACCATGCCGGCAAGTTGGTCATCATCGACAAGGCGGATTCCCCGTACACCTCGAGTAGCTCGGCCCATCGCTCGCACTTGGTCGCTTTGGAAGCGAAGACCACGGGCTGCTTTGGTAACGAACATGACTTCATCGCCATCCTCTACCAGCTCACAGGAGAGCAGCTCATCACCCTCGTCAAGGACGATCGCCCAAATTCCTCGGGCCCTGGCGTTCACGAAGTTCTGAAGCGATACTTTCTTGGTTACTCCATAGAGGGTAGCCATCATCAAGTACTGCTCGTCGGTAAACTCCTTAAAGCAGATAATGGAGGTTACTTTCTCTTCGGTTTCGATTTGAATGAAGTTCTTGATCGAAACACCCTTGGCATACTTTCCTGCCTCGGGAATATCAAAGACTTTGGTGTAGTAGGCTTTACCGCGGTCGGTAACAAACATCACGTAATCGTGAGTTGATGCGACAAACATGTGATCTACGAAGTCGCCGTCTTGGAGTTTCGCACTACGAACGCCCATTCCGGCTCGTCCACGTGCCTCATACTCTTCAGTAGGAACTCGCTTAGCAAATCCTTTATTGGAGATGAGGACAACGACATCCTCCTCCTTGATAAAGTCCGCCATCGTCGCTTGGCCTAGCTCTTCGACAGTAATCCTGGTTCGCCGCTTATCGCGGGGGGCCAGACTCTGAGGCAGTGCGTTGATCTCCGCTTGAACGACGCCCATCAGCTTTCCTTCATCAGCAAGCAGTTCATTGTAGTAGGCGATCTTTGCTTCAAGATCGGCAAGCTCTTCAAGAATCTTGGAGGATTCAAGGTGGCTGAGTCGTCCCAGACGCATATCGATAATCGCTTGAGCTTGAATTTCATCCAAGCCAAATGTTGCGATCAGGCGCTGAGCAGCAATTGAGTTATCAGCAGAGTCTTTGATGATTTGAATGACTTCATCGATGTGCTCAAGACCGATCTTCAAACCACGAAGGATATGCGCCCGCTCTTGAGCTTTCCTCAGGTCATACTGGGTCCTTCGAGTAACAACGTCTTTCCGGTGCTCCACGTAGTAGTAAAGCATATCCTTTAAGCCAAGGAGTTGAGGTCGCCCATCAACCAAGGCCAAGTTGTTGACGTTGAAGTTCGATTGCAGGGCAGTACGCTGGAAGAGCTGGTTAAGTACAACCATCACTTCAGCACCCATCTTCAATTCAATGACGATCCTGATTCCGTTGCGGTCCGATTCGTCTCGAATCGTACCGATCATTGGAATCGAGCCGTCCTTTCGAAGATCGTCGATCTTCTTCACTAAGTCTGCTTTGTTTACTTGGTAGGGGATTTCCGTAAAGACGATGACATCCCCTCCACGGGCGGTCTCTTCGATCTCATACGTTCCGCGGGTAACGATTCGTCCCCGACCCGTTGAAAATGCGTCTACAACGCCTCTCATCCCACAAATTACCCCACCAGAGGGGAAGTCGGGGCCCTTAATGTGCTCCATGAGCTCCATCAGAGTGATATCAGGATTTTCAATTAATGCGTTGGCAGCATCACAGATCTCCTGGAGGTTATGCGGGGCCATGTTAGTCGCCATACCAACGGCAATTCCACTGGAGCCGTTGGCCAAAAGGAAGGGGAAGGAGCCGGGAAGAACGGTTGGCTCAGTCAGCGAATCATCGTAGTTCGGTCCAAAGTCAACGGTTTCCTTTTGGATATCGTTGAGCATCTCATCCCCGATTCGACTCATCTTTGCTTCGGTATACCGCATCGCTGCAGCGGGGTCGCCGTCGATCGATCCAAAGTTACCTTGAGGATTGACCACCGGGTAACGAAGGGAGAAGTCTTGAGCGAGTCGAACCAGCGCATCGTAGACGGAGGCATCACCGTGGGGATGGTACTTACCAAGTACGTCTCCGACGATACGGGCACTCTTCTTATAGGATGAGTTGGCCCTCAGGCCCATCTCATACATGTCATAAAGAATTCGGCGGTGAACCGGTTTAAGACCATCGCGCACATCGGGCAGAGCCCGGCTGACGATTACACTCATCGCGTAGTTGAGGTAGCTTGTGCGCATCTCCTTTGCTACATCAACTTTGATCGTCCTGTTTTCTAACGTATCCACAATACTATCCTTGTTTACACATCAAGATTAGAGACATACACCGCATTTGCATCGATGAATGCTCGCCGGGGTTCAACTTCTTCACCCATCAACATCGAGAACACTCGGTCCGCTTCCTCAGCATCACCTAAGGTGATCTGGCTGATAAGGCGGGTTTCTGGGTTCATCGTTGTCTCCCACAGCTGCTCGGGGTTCATCTCTCCAAGACCCTTATAGCGTTGAATCACTGCTTTGGCGCTGTCAGCTCCGGCTTCTTCTAAGATCTTTATCCGAGCTTCCTCGTCGTAGGCGTAGGTAACACTCTTTCCGATTGTGATCTTATAGAGCGGCGGCATTGCAAAGTATACGTACCCCGCTTCAATGAGCGGGCGCATATAGCGGAAGAAGAACGTTAAGAGTAGGGTTCGGATGTGCGAACCGTCAACGTCGGCGTCCGCCATGATGATGACTTTGTGGTAGCGAGCCTTGGAGATATCAAAGGTTACGTCGCTGTCCAGATCCGCATCTTTACCCATATCATTGTAGCGAGTAAGACCCGCTCCGATCGTGCTGATCACCGGCTGAAGCTTATCGTTACCCAACACACGATACTCTTGCGCCTTTTCGACGTTGAGCATCTTACCCCAAAGGGGGAGGATCGCTTGGAACTTTCGATCACGACCCTGTTTGGCGGATCCACCAGCGGAGTCACCCTCAACGATAAACACTTCACAGAGGGAGGGATCTTTTTCCGAACAGTCGGCGAGCTTACCTGGCAGTCCGCCACCTTCGCTCTTTTTCCGAATCTGCTCGCGTGCTTTTCGGGCGGCGATTCGCCCCAAGGCAGCACTGATAATCTTCTCTAAGATCAACTCAGCGTGGGCCGGAAACTCATCAAAGTAGTTGCCAAGCTTCTCATATACAAGCGAGAAGACAACACCTGTTACGGCGCTGTTGCCCAACTTCATCTTCGTTTGCCCCTCAAACTGCGGCTCGGGAATCTTGATCGAAACAATTGCGGTCAGACCTTCGGAGATATCACTGGGTTCCAGGCGCTCTTCATACTTCTTCAGAAGTTTTTGGTTCTTTTGAAGTTGCGCGTTGATCACCCGGGAAAGACCGGTTCTGAATCCGGTGAGGTGTGTTCCACCCTCTTTGGTGTTGATATTGTTTACGAAGGTAAGGATCTTTTCATCATACTTATCGTTGTATTGGAGGCCAATTTCAACCTTGATTGTATCGCGCTCGCCCTCGATCGAGATTGGGTTCTCACCGAGTGTTCGCTTGTATTCATTCAGGTAGCTTACAAACTCAACGATGCCCCCTTCCGAGTGGAAGACCTGTTCTTTGGGCTCACCACTGCGGGTATCGGATATCGTTATCGCAATTCCCTTGTTAAGAAACGAGAGTTCTCGGAATCGATTTACGAGCGTCTCGTAGCTGAAAGAGTTCTCTTCCAAGATCGAATAGTCTGGTGAGAAAGTAACTCTTGTTCCTGTCTCTTCGGTAGCACCAATTCGCTCAACTTCACTGGTGGGAATTCCTTGGCTGTAGTACTGGCGGAAGATTCCTCCCTCCCGTTTTACGATGACTTCCATCCAAATGCTCAATGCGTTTACGCATGAAACACCGACACCATGAAGCCCACCGCTGACCTTGTAGGAGTTCTTGTCGAACTTCCCTCCAGCGTGGAGCTGAGTCATCGCAATCTCAAGCGAGCTCTTCTTTTCGATCGGGTGAATGGCTACAGGAATTCCTCGCCCGTCATCTTCAACGGAGCAGAGCTCCCGACCCTCTTCATCCCGCCAAAGGGTGATATTGATCGTATTGCAATAACCGGCCATCGCTTCGTCGATCGAGTTGTCCACGACCTCGTACACGAGGTGGTGGAGCCCGTCGATTCCCGTTGAACCGATATACATCCCCGGTCTTTTTCGGACCGCTTCAAGACCCTTAAGGACTTGAATCGAGGAGGCGGAATACTGATCAGAAGATTTTGGTACACCCGCTTCTCCTGCGCCCACAAAAGCTCCAGCATTCCCACTGGAAAAACTCCCATCATTCATTGGTATATCCTTATGTACTAATAAAAAATTCCATAGATTCTATCTGACAAATTATAGCAGAAACGAGAAAGTGTTGCAAGCGACCACAAGAGTTTTTGACAAATTATATATACTTTACAGATAATGAGTTAAACCCTTTCAAAAGTGCTCTTGCTCCGTATACTTGCACCGCCGTCAACACAACGGTAGAATGGACGGTATGAGTGATCAACAAACATCCTATTATGAGTTCTGGTTAGAGACGGTAAAGCGTATTCAAGAAACGCTACCAAACCAAGAATATACTACGTGGTTTAGTCGGGTTTCCTATCTTGCTTCCAAAAAAGGAGAGGTTACCCTGGCTGCACCGAGTCAGTTTGTCCTCGATACCGTCATCGCTCGGTACCGATCGATGATCGCAAACACCCTCAGCGAACTCACCGGTGAGGAGATTATCATCGAGTTTGTTGTATCCGATAAAGGCAAGAGTCTCGATCAGGTGGAAGTTGATGCTGAGATTGATGAAAAGGTCCGAAAAGAGAAGAAAGCCAGCGACCAAAGTAAAAAGATTGGAAAACGGAAGGAGGAAGCTAATCTAAACCCCTCCTACGAATTCGAATCCTTCGTTCTCGGCGATAACTCCGCGTTTGCGTATAATGCCAGCCTTGCGATCGCAAAGAACCCAGGGTCGAGCTATAACCCCTGTTTGATCTACGGGGATGTTGGCCTGGGTAAGACACACCTGCTCAGTTCGATCGGAAACTACATCCTCAACAACAACCCCGATTGCAAAGTCATGTACGTGACCGCCGAGACGTTCACCAATGAATTCATCGAGTCAATTGGTAGTCAACGCACTCAACAGTTTAAAAATAAGTTTCGAAAAGTCGATGTGTTACTGATCGACGATATTCACTTTCTCCAAGGCAAAGATTCCACTCAAGAGGAGCTCTTTCACACCTTCAACAACCTCTACGAAGCGAAGAAGCAGATGGTGTTCACCTGCGACCGACCGATCAGTGAATTAAAGAATATTACCGATCGACTCTCCTCAAGATTTGAACGTGGTTTGAATGTTGACCTTCAACCACCAAACTATGAAACGAGGGTCGCTATCCTTAAGAAGAAGCTCAAAGAACACAGTGCAACCCTCTCAGAGGACATTGTTAACTACATTGCCTTTAATGTTGTAACCAACGTCCGAGACCTTGAATCATCGCTGACAAAGCTCGTGGCATACACTGAGCTGATCGGTGAAGAGCTCACCTTTGAGAAAGCAAAACAGCTTTTGGGGATCCTTCCGGCGATGGCTAATATAGCCCGTGATACGCTTTCGATTGGCGAGATCATTAAAACGGTCGGCGACTACTTCAACGTCTCCACCTTTGAAATCAAGGGCAAGAAGAAAAACAAAAGTTTGGTGTTGCCGCGACAGATCGCGATGTACCTTTCAAGGCAGATCACCGATTTTTCTACCACCGAGATTGGAATGGAGTTCGGCGGTCGCGATCACACCACCGTCATGTACGCCAATAACCGCGTCGAATCATTGATGAAGGGTGATGAAGCGTACGCGGCAACGGTGAACAAGTTACGCCGCCAATTGACCTCTTCCTAAGCTGTATAGCTTGGGGATAACCTCTTAATGAGGTGTGGATAGAAACCCAAGCTTGTGGATAACCCAAAATTGCTTGTGGAGTACTTGTGGATAACTTTTAAAGCTATCCACAAGCTAGAAAAATTTAATCAGTTCTTTTACAATGAATTGTGTGAGTTATCCACAGTTTTTGTGCTATTATTACTATTATTACTAAAGTATTAATAAAATAGGAGTAGTAAGATGAAGTTCATCTCAACCAAAGAAGCAATCCTCGCTGAAATCATATATACGATGGATTTCACCACTCAAAAGAATAATCTTGCCATCACTAGCAACGTCTACCTTGAAGCTGTTGGAGATCAGCTGATCATCAAGGCAACAGATGGGAAAGTAGGATTTGCTACATCGATTACTGTTGATGTTGTAGAAGAAGGAAAAGCTTTGGTTCTTCAAGAAAAGCTTTTAGAGATTCTTAGACTCTTACCCAATGGAGAAATTAAATTTGCTACAACCAAGGAACATTACTTTTCAATTATTCCCAATGGTGGTACACAAGATGAGAAGCAACAGAAGAAACACATCGACTTTAAGATCAGGATGATTGAAGCAGATCAGTTTCCTAAGCTTGAAGTAATCGAAGAAGAACACTATTTCGCGCTTCCTCAACAATCATTTCTCGAGATGAGTGAAAAAGTTGTTTTTGCAGTAAGTGACGATAATACCCGAATCTTTCTCTGTGGTGTGTACATCGAACGCAGTGAAGGCGGATTAACGATGGTTGCAACCGACGGGCGAAGACTTTCAATCGTTGAACGAGTCTTTGAAGAAACTCTTCCAACCTTTGCCCCGATCATCGTCCTTCCCCGGTTTTTCCACATGCTTCGAAAGATTGGTACTGGCGAAGGGACGGTGGAGCTGGCGATCACCGAATCGACCCTCTTTGCTCGAATCGGTGGTCGAACGTTCTACATCAACCTTATTCGGGAGCAGTATCCGAACTTCCGTCGAGTAATTCCTGAACAGCAAAGCTATCAATGCACGATGAAGATTCAAGATATGGAAGATGCCCTGCGTCGTGTTGCTATCTTGATTGAATCCAAAGCAAAGCGACTGTTCTTGGATATTAGTGAAGGCGGGGTGCTCTTAACCAGCGATGTGAGTGAAAGCGGAGAAGCAAAAGAGGTTGTACCGTGTCAGTATGAGGGTCCAGATTGTAAGATCTCCTTAAACTACACTTACTTACTTGCCCCACTGAGGGCGATGGAGGGTGAGTACTTCTCGATCAACTTCACTGAAGCAACTCGATCGATGACGGTAAAGCCGGAAAGTGGGCGTGATTATATGCATATCATCATGCCGATGCAGCTCAACCAGTAAATGCGCTTTTGTACGATTAAGAGTTATCAATTTAGAAACCTCAAGGAAGAACCCTTAGAAGTGAACGCTTCTAAGGTTCTCCTTATCGGGGCCAATGGCCAAGGCAAAACAAATCTGCTGGAAGCGATTTATATGCTTTGCTATGGTTCCTCCTTTCGAACAAGTCAAATCAAAGAAGTAGCCACGCATGGAGTAAAAGAGTTTCGCATCGAAGGGACCTACCTTGATGAACGAGAGATTTTGCACACGTTGAGTTTAATCTTCAAAGATAATAAGCGAGTCATTACCCTCGATGGGGTGGTAGTGAAAGATCGAAAGGAGTTGATCTATAACATCCCCACGATCGTCTTCAGCCACGATGATATTCTCTTCGTCAAAGGAGAGCCGGAGTATCGCCGACGCTTCTTCGATCAAACGATGAGCATGTACAACCCCCTTTTCTTTGATGATCATCGCCGCTATCGCCAGGTGTTGCGCCAACGCAACCAAGCGATCAAGGAGGCTCAATACTCCTTGCTTCCCATCTACGATCAGCAGCTGGCGCACTACGGAATTGCAATCCAACAGGAACGAGTTCGCTCGGTATATGAGTTTCTTCAAATCTTTCCGGAGATCTACAAGGAGGTTTCGCAAAGCGATACGGTTCTCGACATCGAATACCGACCCTCCTGGGATGAGTGTGCCACTGAAGAGGAGGTGATCGAATACCTCGCTTCCCACCGCGGGCGGGATATTAAACTGCAAACGACAACCAGTGGGATCCACCGCGATCAATTTGTCATCACTGATGAGGGGTATCCCTTTGCCTTGAAAGGTTCGACTGGGCAACTCCGCCTTGCATCATTGGCGCTGCGAGTTGCCCAGATGGCGTATTTTACGAAAAAAACCAACAAAGAAGTGATTATCCTCGTCGATGATGTACTGTTGGAGTTAGATATTCCAAAGCGTGACCGCTTTTTAGGGTTGTTAACGGGCTATAGCCAAGCGTTCTTCACATTTCTTCCCGAAGAACACTACACAAACTCCTTTGATGGAAGCGACCAAACAGTGTATCATGTCAATGAAGGAGCGTTTACTCTTGGCCCGTGATAAAAAACCTCGCCTCAGTAAAGGTGAAGATCCTCTGGTTGTTGGAGAGGTACTCAATGTGGTGCTGAAGGGTTTGAATATCGATGTGGAGGAGCCTCAATTTGGTCTTACCTCCTCCTGGGCGGAGATCGCCGGTGCTGATCTCGCCTTGCACGTGAGTGTGGTGGATATTCAACATACGACCCTCGTGCTGCGAGCTGATCACCCTTCCTGGGCGAATGTTGTTATGTTGCAAAAAAGAAGGATTATCAAGGCGATCGGCGAACGCTATCCAGGCCTTGGGATCATAAACCTTCATGTACTTGGAGCTTGACGCAAAACAGCGCTCTCGATATACTGCACCACTCGGAGGGCTATCCTCCGCTTGATATGAATAATCCGCGTAAAGCGATGTAAATTGGAGAATTCCCATGAGTTACAAAGGTAAGAGAACCTACCAACCCAGCCGGGTAAAAAGAAACAGAAAGTTCGGGTTCCGTGCTCGTATGGCCACGAAGGGTGGACGCCTTGTCCTCGCTCGCCGTCGAGCAAAAGGTCGCCACAAGCTTTCTGTAGCAGATGAGAAAAAGCCTTTCTAAGAGTGAAATTGTAAAACGTAGATCGGAAATAGATCGAATCTTTAAGACCGGTAAGAAGATTTCAAGCCGGGGAATGAACTTGATTGTGGCACATAATACCCTTCCGTTTAGTCGGATTGTGGTTATTCCTACCCGCGGCTATGGCTCGTCGGTACAGCGCAACAAGATTCGGCGCCAGATCAAAGAAATTTGGCGCACTGAAAAAGATCGACTGCTTCCGGGCTACGACTTTGCATTTGTCGTATACCCAGGAACGAGTGTAGACCATGCTCTTCAAAGGCAACATGTACTTAATCTCTGCAAACAAGCCAACGTGATTACTACACCCTGACTTCTTTGCGTCTACCTATTCCTGAATAAAACCTTCTTCCGATAGCAGGAGTAGTCATGGACCGAAACACCATATTAGCAATAGTCCTCAGTGTGCTTGTCATCACTGTAGGGATGACCATTCAAGCAACATTTTTTGCCCCAAGTGTGCAAGATGAAGTTGTCGAAGAGGTAGTGAGTGTTGAAGAGGTGTATCTTCAACCAGAGACCTACAGCAAGCTTCCGAGCAACTTGGCATGGGGCACAGATTTGCCGGGGTCATTGGTTGCTGTTGGCTCGACAGGGTCTACCCAGCCATTTGTCTTTGAGACCGATATCTTTTTGATCACCTTTGATCCCAACGGCGGTTCGATCTCCTCCTTTAAGTTGAAGAACCACTTGGATAACGGGGAACCGGTTGAACTGCTCTTTGGAGATGCAAACGCCAACAATGCGTTCCTGCTCTACGCGGGATCAGATCGAAGCCGGGCGATCGATGCTCCCTTCAACTATGAGATTGTGGGTAACCAAGTAATCTTTACTCAAGATTTTGCGATCAAGGGCGAAGATGCTCCCTTCACGCTGAATAAGACGTTCACCTTCGGAGCGAATGAGTATCTCTTCCAGCTCGATGTGAATCTTGTAAACAGTGAAAACAAAGCCATTCCCCTCTCCTTTGACAACGTTGCCTACACGCTGGGCTTTGAGCCCCAGATCGGGCCCTCCTTCACGAGCATCGATAACCGCTACTCCTATCGCCGCTTCTACGTCAAAGAGGATGGAGCAAAGAAGAAAGCAACGATCAATATTAAAAACGGAGTCTATACGACGGAAAAGCCCCTCTCTTGGGTAGCCCTCACCGGCAAGTACTTCTCGATGATCGCGATTCCTGATGCGACCAACTACAAGGTAACCCTTACCGAAGATACCACGACCGGCATTCCCCTTGAGTCGAATCTATTCTTAAGTCGACCGACGATTCGCAGTGCCAACCAAACGGATACCTACCGCTTCTATATCGGGCCTCAGTTGAAAGCGGATATGATCCCCTACAACGACCGAGCAAGTAACAGCTTCGGGCTTTCCAACCTCTTCTTGGAGGATGCCCTAGATTCTTCATCGTGGTTGGGTTGGCTTGAGACGATCCTTAAGACCGTTCTTAACTTGCTGTACAAGGTGATTCCTAACTATGGAGTTGGGATTATCATCCTCACCTTCCTCTTGAAGTTGATTCTTCACCCAATCACCAAGAAGGGGATGGAGTCTACTGCGAAGATGAGCGCCCTTGGTCCTCAAATGGAGGAGATTAAGGCTCGGTACCCCGATAACCCCACCAAGCAAAATGAGGAGATGGCGGAGCTGTATAAGCGCGAGAAGATCAACCCGATGGGTGGATGTTTGCCGATGCTGCTTCAGTTCCCGATTCTTATTGCGTTCTACGGATTGCTCAACAAGCACTTTGAGCTCCGTGGAGCGATGTTTATTCCCGGTTGGATTCCAGACCTCTCAATTCCTGAAACGGTAGCAACGCTTCCGTTTAACTTGCCGTTCCTCGGCAATGAGGTTCACCTTCTGCCGATCTTCTATACCGTGAGCATGATCTTCTCGATGAAGATTACCCAAAGCTCCTCCAGTGGGGCGGGTAGTCAACAGGGGATGATGAAGATGATGACCTACGGTATGCCGATCATGTTCTTCTTTGTGCTCTACAGTGCACCGTCTGGCTTGATTCTCTACTGGTCGGTGATGAACGCAATCTCAATCGTTCAGCAGATCTACACGAACAAGAAGAAGCAAAAAGAAGAGGCAAGTGCGAAGGTTGTCCAATTCCAACCCAAGGCGAAAGCCAAAAAACGTTAGAAGTTTAACACCGAAGAGGTACGATTATGATACGAGAGTTCGAAGGACGAACAGAGCAGGAAGCGATCGCAAAAGCGATTGAAGAACTGCACATTGAGCGGGAAGATTTCGATGTTGAAATCATTGAACCGGCTCGCAAAGGGCTGTTTAAAAAGAACAGCGTGAAAATTAGAATTCACTTTGATGATGGAATGGATGAAGAGGAGTCCTATGAGGAAGGCGAGGATCTCGCCGAACCATTTGACAGCGATCTTGAAGATAAGGTTCTTACCTTTGTTGCCACGGTTCTCGAGAAGATGGGCTATGCGGGCAACGTTACCATTGCGTTTAGAAAAGAGCGAAAAATTGGACTCAGAATAGACAGCGAAAACTCCAACATCATCATCGGACGCAAAGGGAAAAACCTTGATGCGCTTCAGTTGCTCACCAACGTCTTCGTCGGTCAGCAAAACTCCGATGTTCGAGTGATCGTCGACAGTGAAAACTATCGAATTCGCCATGAAGAGCAGCTGATTCGGCTTGCGTTCCGCACTGCCGAGCATGTTTCTCGCAGTGGCCGAAGCCGTCTCCTTGAGCCGATGAACCCCTATGAACGGCGCTTGGTTCACACCGCCCTGAATGACTTTGGCGGAGTGGAGACCAAGAGCGAAGGCGACGGACTCTACAAGCAAGTGCGAATCATCGCATCCAACTAACGAAGAGCCACCTGCAGAGATGTGGGTGGTTTTTTTTACGTCCCTTCCCGAAGAATGGAGAGGTACTCTTTGTAGATATACCTCTGGTTTCGCCTCCCCCCATCTTGTTTCGTGAGGATTCCTAAAGCTATTAACCGTTGAACCGTGTTTGAAACGGTGTTAAACGAAAGGCCAAGAGCTCTTGCTGTTGGCCCAACCTCGATAATCGGATGAGCGAGCAAGTAAGCATACAGTTGAAGGGCAGTAAAGCGAGAACGCCCCAATGATTGGATCAAGGCGGTGTGTTTGTCATGAAGTTCAGTCAAG
>CAYUHP010000033.1:0-8835 GCA_964444595.1 uncultured Sphaerochaeta sp.
TGGAAACACCCCCGCGAGTGCGGGGAATACTCCGACGGTTTCGAGGATGACTTCGACAGCTAAGAAACACCCCCGCGAGTGCGGGGAATACTCTGTAAGTTATGCACTATGGGCGTTCAACCAAGAAACACCCCCGCGAGTGCGGGGAATACATGTGTGAATACCCAATATTTGACAATAAGCCGGAAACACCCCCGCGAGTGCGGGGAATACTACGCTCTCCCTGGCAGGTGGACCCAAGAAACAAGAAACACCCCCGCGAGTGCGGGGAATACGATCTAGTCGCAGGCTTCACTGCACATGGAGGAGAAACACCCCCGCGAGTGCGGGGAATACGCACAACGGACGTTGATGAACTCAAGGGTACGAGAAACACCCCCGCGAGTGCGGGGAATACCCAAATGCTTACGTGGAAACGACTCGTTGAGTAGAAACACCCCCGCGAGTGCGGGGAATACGATATATGACCGTCGACAACGACCGAGTGGTGAGAAACACCCCCGCGAGTGCGGGGAATACCGAGTATCGACTGCTCGGCCCGTTGGTTCTGAGGAAACACCCCCGCGAGTGCGGGGAATACCGCTTAAATCAGTAGCGCCCGACTTACCACTAGGAAACACCCCCGCGAGTGCGGGGAATACGGAGTTCACGTAGGGCTTGAGCTAGATCGTCGGGAAACACCCCCGCGAGTGCGGGGAATACTTCAAGCAATCACGAGTTCCAGCATGGTAGCGAGAAACACCCCCGCGAGTGCGGGGAATACAGAAATATGAACTGAGATATATCGATGGTAAGGGAAACACCCCCGCGAGTGCGGGGAATACTATGCAATCTGACCAAAGGCAGCCCAATTGTCAGAAACACCCCCGCGAGTGCGGGGAATACCCGATCCACTGCATCACAGGAACGGCCATGCTGGAAACACCCCCGCGAGTGCGGGGAATACTGCCGAGGGAGCTGAAGGAAGCTCTGGAAGCCGGAAACACCCCCGCGAGTGCGGGGAATACGCATAGGGAGAGCAGACACTTGGGATCGCATGAGAAACACCCCCGCGAGTGCGGGGAATACGCCGCCTACGACAGGCTGATGAGTGGTGCATGAGAAACACCCCCGCGAGTGCGGGGAATACTTACCACCCTCACCTTCTAACCACAATCTATGAGAAACACCCCCGCGAGTGCGGGGAATACAAATGTATTCCATTTGAACACGCATTCCATCTAGAAACACCCCCGCGAGTGCGGGGAATACAAGCAAGCACCAGCAGGGATGGTAAGGGTTTCAGAAACACCCCCGCGAGTGCGGGGAATACACTGACATATAGTACAACACCTCTTGTGATCACGCTAGATGTGGTGGTTATTAACTTCTATTCCTGCGCTATTTTTTCAAAGATCAGTTGAAGCCCATCCATCAAAGCTATCTTCTTGGATGTGTCTCCAACTCCCCATATTTTATAATATGGAGGCGTGTTGATACGCTGGAGAACCAATAGCCCTGAAGAAGGAGGGCAGCTGTTAATTAGGTATTTTACAACCTTCTCTGCCACAGAATCTTTTATACCAGAGACAAAAATATTTGCACGAGGTTCGATAAACCATAATTTCATCCGTCCGCGAACAGCAGGAGGTAAGTGATTGGCGACAACAACGACCATCTACGGATCTCCTAATATGCGTGCAATATCTTTGGGGATTCTTGCAAGTAGATTACTTTCAATTACACGCTCTCTAAATTCTTCAGCTACAGTATGACGGTTATAGATTCCTCCCATTTCATAGGTTAATTTAAAGGCAAGATCAATACACAACTCTTCTTTGTAAAGGTCAGCTAAGTCGTATACAAATGGCAGAGGGCTTCCTGAGTGGATAAATCCAATGTGAGGAGAATAACCCAGATGATATACGCTTGAAGTAATCAAAGCATATAGTGCAGCATTACTGGCTGTGATTATCTGATTGGTCATATCTCCCAACTCAAATTTTCCCGGAACATATGATCTTCCTTTCCACCCTACTCCGTACTCAGTCGCCAGTCGTTCATATGTTGCCTTTACCCGTCGCCCCTCCATTCCCATGAGTTCTGAAAGAGTCTTAGACTCAACATCATCTTCTGGGAACCGAAATGTAAACATCCTTCGGGCTATAGCTAGGCGCGACTTGTCTGTTGAAGCCAACTTGGCTTGAAGTCGTAAGTTTCTTGTATTCGAAGTTGGCGTGGTTCCCACGGCATAAAAGAGCAGGCTGTCTTCACCTACCCAGCATACCGTTGTGTTTGAAGCAGTTAAAACTTTAACTGCTTCATGCGTAATGCTCGTCCCGGGACCGAGTAAAACCGTTTGAAGTAACGCTGAGGGAATCCTAACGAGGTTTCCCTCAGAATCAATCCATTTGACGCTGCTGTCATCAATCTCCACGCGCCCCCGTTCCAAATAAATAAATGGATACCGATCGGAGATCTGCGGAAGCATGTTCCGCTCAATCTTAATAAACAGTCGTTTCTTAGGTTTCTTCATGCTCCGTTATTACCACATACCGGCTGGCATATTTCTTGTGGCTCCCATAGGAGATCGGTACATCTTGAACAGCCAAATCCCAGGGACTACCTGTAGAAGACTCTTCAACATGATAGGTCAATTTAACCCCTTTTTTATTCGCAATATTTTTTGCGTGCTCCTCTGCCTTTTCTTTTGAGTCAAACACCCCTTGAAAAATAAATTCTGTTGGAACACAGCTTTTTCTTCCAAGGCTTGGCCCATACATTGGTTGTTTTAATGCTTCAATCACAACATCGGATATCTCGTCACTCAAACCTTGAATCACCGCGAATTTTGCGTCTTGCAGATATTGACGGTAGGTCATTTTTGATCCACCGGTATTGGGTACTTTTCCGTCTGCCTTACGAGGTATTGCCAGTCTCTGCCAAGGATCAGAGGAATCATACCCGCTACCCACCATATGGAAATCCATAACTTGAGTGGGAACTCCAAAGGAGAGCACCTTTTGTGGTAATGGCGCAAGCTGAGCCAAAAGCTCTTCTTGTGCTCCCTTCGCTCCCATCGCTGCTAGAATTATTCCATATACACCTGACTTCGTTGGAAACGTGAGTGTCTCCCGTCTTCCATACTTTGAGGCCTCACCCCAAGACTGGAGGGGACCCTCCAGCCATAAAACAATGTACTTCATAGTAGCCTCACTCTTGCATGGTTGCTGTGACGACCTCATTAATCAAATCATCGATTGAAAAATTCTTATCAAGCCCCCACGTGTATTCGGCAATTTTACCAAACAACGATCCTGATAGCGCTTCCTTCTCTTCCAAGAAAGAGACAAGAGCCTCCTGGCTTGGTTTCGAAAATCCCTCCCCTCGTGCTTTTACCGGATTCTCAAACGAAGCTCGCAGTCGTTGCCCTTTTCGTACATATACTCGAGCAAAATCCCATGGCATTGCTCCTGCTTGAGTGCGTTGGCGTGCATACGGAACAGCAACGTATAACGCCTTAATAAACGCTTCAAGAGCCTTCCCCAGATGTTCATCACCACCAAGATTTTCTACAAGCTGTCCGATATCCAAGGCAACATACCGATAGTAGGTTGCAGCGTTAAACTCAATTACGCCCATATGTGAAGATCCAGTTTCTGATTCCATTTCCTCTTTTACGTCATCAAGAGCAGTGAAAAAATCCAATTCATTAGAAACCTTATGCGTTGATATTGCGTGAGCAAACACGGAAGCCCCTTCAAGAGTCAAATCAGGCCCTTGAGCAACCATCCTCCCGAATAACGCAATATCTAACCCATCAAGGTGTTGGAATCCTGTAGCAAGTGCTGCTTTATGGGCTTTTATAATTGCTCCTGCTTCTGGTTTATTGGATGCATCAATCGTGTAATTTTTTTCTTTTGCAAATTGGGCCAAGTGCTGAGCTTCGGTCTCACTGAAGAAATGAAGCGTATCCTTCGTCAGTACAGATGCAATTGCCTCAGAAGCCCCTTTAGCCTGCTCCTCGGCTGCTCCATCCTTAATCATGAGGTCATATAGGATATTGGCGACATACTTGGTTCGAACTGCCAAAGAGATCCCGAAACCTTGAAGAGCACCCCGAATTTGACGCTTCCAAGCTTGGCTACTCACTCTTGCTCGAGTCACACCGCCAACAACGGCTGTTTTAGGGCTGCCTACGTCATCCCTGTTCAATGATGTAACGGGGAAACTTTGCAAAATATGAAACTCAACATTCATTCCTTTGTACTTCGTATTCATCTCTAACTCCTTTAATTTTTATCGTAACGGCTTCAATTGAAGTAATCCAAAACCAAATCCCTTTGCTCGCCCAAGACCTTTTTCGAAACTCCCGATAAATCGATCTTGGTCAATGACCTCAAGGACACCCATGTATGTGCATTTATTAAGCGTTATCGTGTTCTGCCCCTTTTTTATTATAGAGATTCCACAATCAGAAAGGTCTAACCGATTCTCATCAACTCTGAAGCCCCACTGCTCCTGTTTTTCCAGAAACCAAGACACCAATGAATCACTTCCGGTAACCGGTGTAGATGTATCGCCTACCCTCGTCACTGGATTAAGCTTTACTCTAAACGCATAATTCTTGTAGCTCAAAAAAGAATCATTAACGTACTTTGATTCAATCTTTCCCATTTCAGGAACAAGCGGCTGCTCTTCAGAAAGAAGTAAGATCTTTACTCCTTTTTCGCCGCCAAACGGATATTGGTAGTACAGAAATGTTCGCCTTGATCCCGGGAAAAGTTCATACACAATCTTGTGGATTGCGTATTCATCTGTCAGGTCGATTCGAGACATTTCCCGAGGACCTATCGTTAACACTGAAGCAATCATGATTGATCCTCCTCAGTTTTATATATGTAAAAATCTTTGATCCATCGCGCTTTTATCCGCTCTTGAGCATCTTCAAAATGAAAAGACATCAGCTCCTTTAAGAGTCGCTCATACGAAAGGCCAATCTCCTGAGAGTTGAAATAGCGAAGCAGTGGCCTCAACACATCGATAAGCTCCTTTTGATCGGTGCAGGCAACTACCCTTCTCAGACGTGATGCTTCCGAACTGCCTTTTAGATCAAGACTCTTGTCCCTACTGAGAGCCCGAACCCGAAGAGCGCCACCTATACTCAATGATCCATCACTTTCTCGTTTACTTCGACTTGCACTCGCACCAACTAGCCCATAGGCATTGCGTTCCCAGGGTTTTTCAAGATCTACCCATCGGGCAAGCACCTCCCAAGCTTGAATTTCAGTTGTTGGACTTTCTGCTTTCCTCAGCTTCGCAACCAGAGCCTTATTCTCATCTCGTTTTTGGCGCAAAACCCAAGAGACAAATGATTGTTCTTTTCCTTCAGCCATCTCTACTCCTCCTTCTTTACGAATCGCCCCTCAAAGGGATGGTGCAACACCCACGCTTCCAGTTGCCGGGCGGTCTCCTTTGTGCATGTATCGTTATAAATCGCCTCAACCTTACGCCGAATTTTTGAATGAATTCCCTTCAAAACTTCTGAGTCATTCCAGCTATTAATAATTTCTTGAAAGACCGTTTCACAAAACCCCCAATACTCAGCGGCTGCCCGCTGAGCATACATCGAGGATTGTTGCTTTGGGTCCATCTTTAGCTCGGAAAAATATCCTCGGACCGCCCGATAGAGGGCTGTCGCCACATCATCAAGACGCTTCATTTGAGATTCAAGTTCGGCAAACATGATATCCCCAAGCACACCGGATTCGAACCACACAGTCGATTCAATAAAATCATCATCCTGCTTCACCGATTGGTCACCTGCTGTCGCTCTAACTTTCAAGCCCCCACTCCAAATTCCGATGTACTTAGCTACTGTTCGAGCTCGTTGCAAGAACAAGTCAACTTGAGGACATGAGATTCCACTCTTATTCCCACTCAAGCTTAATGAGAGGAGTGCAGTTACATTTCGCCAAGGCCTTTTGGTGATATCCAAAAATGAGACCTTATCCTCGCCTCGACTGGTCATAAATGGCTCACGCCAGCCTAACTTGTGACTTGGATACTGCAGTCCTTCGATAAAGAGTGCTCCATCATCTTTCAGCAACACAAACCGGCTCATTCCAACCAACGTTCCCATAAATCCATCTCGGATCATCCGAGCATTGGTATCATCTTCACCGGAAGGCATCGCTTCCCATGGAGGAATGAGAGGATCATTTTCCCATTGAGGAAAGCCTGCAAGGTCATTACGGGTGAACATGTTTAGGTACACCGTGTCGACAATTGTTCTTCCTAAAAGAAATGTATTTTGGTAGCCCACATAATTACCAAGCGAAGGCCCTGGAGCGGCACTTGCTTTTTTTGTAGCATATCCTTCAGTTAAAGGATCAATCGGAGTTACCCGCTTTCCTGCAAATGAGTAATTCATCACAGAAATAAGGAACAATGCCTTTTCTGAGTCTGTTGGTTTTCGATATGACTGAATCTGGTTGATAACAGAATCATTATCTGACGGAATATCAGGATGATAGGGCCGTGCTATTGGTTGCACCGGCAGTGGTTCTCCTTTTTTAGTATGCAGTTCATCAAGAATCGGATATTGAAGAAAAGGTTTATCTCCATAAAGAAAAAACAGAGAATGATTTTTTTCGAGATAGTTAACAGCGTGTTTAGCCAAGCCAGAAACACCGAGGTTTTTCCACCCTTGTGTATCAGCTGGCGTGTGAGCTCGTTGCGCAATTGCCAAGAGGAGCTTAAGAATCGAAAGCTTTTGAATAGCCGTCCCTCCCAACAATCGAGGCGTCTCAAGATCCCATGCCTCGAGCAGGGAAATGGAATCACCACCGACAATTGGAATCCAAGGCTCATCCAACAAATTGAACGTATTGTTCATAACCTACCTCCTTTTAACTGCCCGAAAGCCAAGATGATCCGTATACGTAAGATCGTATTCCTCATTGGCAACATCTCCTCTTATCCCCCTGATTGATCCACTTCTATCAAGCAAAGCAATGCGTAGCCGACTCTTTTCTTCTTCATCGATGTAATAGTACGGGCGGATCCATGCAAGCTCGGACAATGACAATACATTGGGTACACTATATATGGGTGCAAATATGAGGTTTCGCATTAAAATCTTGGCGATTTCTCGCTTGGAAGAGTTGTCAACTAACGAGCAATCGATCGTACTTCCATCTAGCAACGTCCATTTCGTAGAGCCTTTTGCCGGAAGGGCTCGAACCAATAACATAGGGCACGTTCCAACTTCTGCGTGGCGGGTAAGAACCTGCTCGCTCAACGTGGGACTCGCTGTGACAACTCCTCCGAGAGCCAATCGTTCTAAACTTTCTTTTTTTCGAATCAACTCACCTTTAAGCTGATTTTCCATTTCAGTTTCAGGAACTGACTCATATGTTTGTTCAAGAATCGTAGGGACATCACGGGGAATTTGAATTTCTGTAAGATCTTTCCAAACCTTATATGTCTGCTGTAACACATAAGGCTCATACACTAATCCGGAAGACTCAAATCCATTTCGGGGGTTAAAATGTGCATCGATACTGGGAGTGAGTATCAATGTAGTTTTTTCAAGACCTTGGGGCCGATATCGGTCATTTGAACGATGTCGCCAGAGCCTACCCATCCGCTGCAGAAGCATATCACTCGGAGCCAAACGAGTAATGAGTAAATCTGCATCGATATCGAGGGACTGCTCCAAAACTTGACTTCCTACTAGAATTCTTCCTTTACGCTCTGACTGAGCATCTTTTCCATAGCGACTCACCCACAGGTCTTCCAGTTCTTGACGGCGATAGGCTGGGAATCTTGAATGAAGCAATCCAACCTCAATCTCGACCTCTTGAGCCCAGGAACCAAACGTAAGAAATGAATCCTGGGCTTCCAAAACCGAATTCTCAATCCAAAGGACCTGACCTCCTGCCAAGGCTACTTCACGGGCTTTACCAATTGCCTCTCTTTCATCTGATATACATTGGATAATACAAGGGGAGTCTTCAGTACCTGGTGGAGTGCTATGCACCAGTCCCGATGATGTTTTACTCGTAACCAAAGGATATTTACGAGCTTCTTCTGTCAAAGGCTCATCAAGCAGCTCTTCTTTTCGTGCTTTTGTAAGGGTAGCGCTTAACATGATTACGGTACTTCCCAGCGCCTCCAACTCCTTGATGAGATAGCGTATTAATGTCCCGGTGTAGGCGTCGTACGAATGGATTTCATCGAGAATGACAACCTTCCCTACAAGGCCAAAGCTTCGAACAGCATTATGACGTACATGTAGTACTGCCAGGAGGGCTTGATCGAGTGTTCCCACTCCAAACGGTGCAAGAATTTTTCGCTTTCCACTATCAAACCATGAATTACCAACTTCACCTTCCTCACCCATTTGTGTTTCAAATAGCCATGCATTTCCATGAAGAAGGAAAAGCTTCTGCTGTGCAGGGTCTTCAAGAATCTTCGAAAGGAACGTTTGCATGCGCGAATGCATACGATCAGAAGTTAAACGGGTAGGCAGTGCAAAATAAATACCTGTCGCTTCTCCTCGTTCAAGCATTTTATATGCACCATATAGCGCTGCCTCTGTTTTTCCTTGGCCCATCAAAGCTTCAAAGACATACGTGCCGGGAGTTTCAATCGCATCGATAAGTGTTTGCTGAGCACTCCATGGATCGAATCCAAAAATATCATTAAACGAAAGCCCTTCACGAATATGAGGCAAAGCAAATCCGGCAGAAGCTATTGCTTGTTTTGCAAACGTTAATAATAAGTTTTCATTTAGTGTTCTAAGGTTACTAAAAACTGTTCCCGATCCGATCCAATCAGCAACGGTAACAA
>CAYUHP010000033.1:8935-13720 GCA_964444595.1 uncultured Sphaerochaeta sp.
GTTCTAAGGTTACTAAAAACTGTTCCCGATCCGATCCAATCAGCAACGGTAACAAGTCCGGTAATTGCATTTTGTTGATGAAGGTTATCAATTTCTGGAATAGCAACTTGTAAATACGTTGTGAGTTTTTCAAACAACTCGGTTCGAATTGCGTTCCACGCAGATCCTCCTATCACTTCATCCTCTGCCATCCTTGAATTTACAGAAGAGAACCCGTGATGAGCGCCAACAATCTCGGCGATATCTGGATGGTTCTCAAGAAAGAATGATTTACTGACCCCGGCATGGTATCCAGTTTGTTCTTCATGGCCAATGGATACCCCTTGAAACGCTGACATCGATTCGGCCTCATCGCCGAAGACAGCCAGATACAACTTTTTCATAAACATAGGATTGGCTTTCCCTATGTCGTGACTTGCGGCTACCAGCGACACGCCAGGAGGAAATATTCGATTACGAATTTGTTTTGGAAAAAGTTCAATGAGTAGCGTTGCTACAACACCGACGGCGATACTATGGGAATAAAGATTTAGTCCAAATTGAGTTGTACCATTCTCGTCAACGATGGTTTTAGCGTATACCGAGTCCAATGGAATACTGACAGTGTGAGATTCCTGAGGTTTGCGCTTCAGAAACATACTTACATCCTTGTAAATATGATGCCTCTGATCCAACACAAAAGCAAGAAATTTTACTCATAGTCATGTTTTTAATCCAAACCTCACAGAAACAACGACTGTGCCTTCACGGGAAAACATCTTTTTCTCGACTGATTTAATATTCAATATTAAATCAGCCGAATGTTTTGGGTGTTTTTAGCCGACTATTTTAATATTCAATATTAAAACAGCCGGAGAAGAACGATTAGGGGAGATTCTCCCTCGCTAGCAAATCCCCCTTTGTTGGTTTATGATGAAAGAGAGGAGCATACTATGGGTGAAAAGAAACATTTGACTGCAGAATTCATTCCTGGGACGTGGGAGTTTACCACTGACGGAGGAAATACCTTCCCGATTGGGAAGACCTCTTCGCCCTATGACTATCTCATGGGGGCGCTCTCGGGATGTCTCTTCTCTACGTTTAATGACTTAGCGATAAAGATGAAGGTTGAGTGGGAACACGTAAGCTTTGAAATCAACGGTGAAAAGAAAGAAACTCCGCCGACGACCTTTGAGTGGGTCACGATCGATGTTCTGGCTAAGGGAGTCTCCGATGAAGCTCGCTTTACTAAAGCGTTCGAAACAGCAACCCGCTACTGTTCGATCTACACCACCGTCAGCAAAGTTGCTGAGATGAAGTGGAACATTGAATTCGCCTAATGAGTCCGATCAGTCGATACTCTGATATCATTCTCTTTGAAGCCATTCGGCAGAGCTTGGGATCGTTTCTTTCCAAAGATGAGATCCTGCTCACCTGGCCCAAGCCCAAGAGCAGCGTTGCTCACGCCTTGGCGCTTCATTTGTATGCGCACTTAGGAATCGAAGAGAGTGACCAGTTTTGGGTAGACGTGGGCGTAGGAGGGTTTGACATCCTCGTCCACAACCGTGAAGGGAAGCAGATACTTGGAATCATCTTCTCCTTTACCTACCTCTCATCAACCCAGCAGGAACAACTTGTTCGCTTGGAACAGGCGGGGTGTAAGATGACCCTCGGCTTAGCGTTCCTTCCCCAAAAAGAGTACATCCTCACCTACCGACCCAAGAAAGGAAGGATGGACTACTACCACTACATCAAAGAGCGGGGGGAGATGAGAAAGCTGAAGGTAAAAGAAGTAAAGGATATCAGCGATATTGGTCAATTGACGCTGGGCATCAAACGGGGTCGATGACCCGAGTCGTACCTACCATCTTTTCCACCCCTCGTTTATGGGCATCTTCACTGTTACCCCACGGCTTGTCTTTGTTCTCTGACTTATACTTTTGCGTCATCCAGTGAATCTCCTCGGCAATTCGATCGAGGTTCTTCACTTGGGTTTCACTCAGTGAACGGGTGAACTCAGCAACTTGCTTGGAAGGTAGTGCTTTGGGGGCCGTCTGGAGTAAGAGATTAAAGTGGTGGAGACAAAATCCCTTTCCCTTAGCGAGCGCTGTTTTAAACTCAGGATCATCCCCCCACAGGTAACACGTCGTGTAGAGGTAACGTTCTAAACGATCTTCGATCGAGGAGCAGATCAAACACCCCTTCTCTCTTTTGTTCAGGGCGCTATCAAAGTTCTTTGCTGCCTTCTTTGCTTGAGCGGGGTTCTTAGCCTTTAAGAGCTGATCAAGCTCATCGTTGATCAGCTCTCTTGTCTTCTGTAAGTACGTATCACTCATCAGAGCAACTGCCTGGGCTTTCTTCTTGGCAACAAGGGCATTCCAATGAGTTGGACAGAACCCATGTTCGTTTACTCGGACTCTTGTTTCGGGGTTCATCACCGAAGGGCCTAGATAAAATGCGAGTGCGTCCTTCTCCGCTTCTTTTGCAAGATCGCAGATGAAGCATTCGCTTTCACTGTGCAGGCCATCCCAGACCGGAATCGTTTCAAGTTGGATCTTCATACCTTGCCCTTCATCACCATCAGATCTTTCATCCGCTCTTCTGATAACTCAGCAACATCATAGCCCGCCTCGCTCATCTGAACGGTTGCAAGGGTCATCTGAGCAGCTCGCTCTAAGAGTTCAATCTTATCAAAACCTTCGAGCATGCTCTTACCCAAGCAGACCACCCCGTGGTTTTCAAGAAGCAGCACATCGTGACTCTTTGCCTTCTCAGCAGTCAACTGAGCCAAATCATCCGTGCCCATGAGGCGATAGTCAACAAAGACTGGCTCTTCAAGGATAAAGTAGGACTCGGCGATAAGACGGGTGTTGATTACCGGTTTTCTATTCTTACTGATCGCGGTGAACGCCGAAGCATAGGTTGGGTGGGCATGAAAGACCGTTTGGACATCCCTTCGAGCCAGGAGTATCAGGCGGTGCATATCCGCCTCGATCGAGAGCTTAAGGTGCGGGGTGAAGTTTTCCCCCTCCAAAGACACAACCGCGATCTCATCAGTTTTCAACAAGCCCTTATCAAGTGATGAGGGGGTGATACAGAAAAGATCATCGTTGATTCTCCGACTGATATTCCCCCCGCTAGCGGTGGTAAGCTGACGATCATAGAGCCGACGCATGAAGTCGGCGACGCTCTTACGCTCATTCTCAAAACGACTGATATCCATGAGGCGAGTATAACATGGAGAGCTCTCCTTGAGCACCCCTAGGTGTTTTGGTACAATGCCCCTCGTATAGGAGAATCGATCGATGAGGATGTCACAACTCTTTTCAAAAACCCTCCGCGAAGCACCGGCCGGTGCCGACAGCAAAGGGTATGAGTATTTATTACGCGCCGGCTTTATTCGGCAACTAGGGGCGGGCATCTTTTCCCTTCTCCCCCTGGGCTACAGTTCGATTAAGAAGATCGAACAGATCATCCGCGAAGAGATCGATGCGATCGGGGGCCAAGAGATCCTCATGCCAGTGGTGAACCCTGCTGACATCTGGAAAGAGACCGGCCGCTTCTACTCGATCGATCGCGAGATGAGCCGCTTCCACGACCGAGTCGGTCGGGATATGGTCCTTGCGATGACCCACGAAGAGGTCGTTACCGATATCGCTCGCTTTGAGATCGACAGCTACAAGAAGATGCCGCAGCTGGTTTACCAGATTCAAACCAAGTGGCGCGATGATGCTCGTCCTCGAGCCGGCTTGATTCGGGTTAGAGAGTTCACGATGAAGGACTCCTACTCCTTTGATACTGACCAAGCGGGTTTAGACAAGCAATACGCCGCCCACTATGAGTCCTACTTTAAGATCTTTGGTCGCACCGGCCTTCCGACAATCGTTGTCGGAGCGGACAGCGGAATGATGGGCGGAAAGATCTCCCACGAATATATGTACCTCTCGCCGATCGGCGAAGACACGATCATCACCTGTGATACCTGCTCCTACACTGCCAACCGCCAGGTTGCAACATTTAAGAAGGAGTACTTCACAGAGGAGATGAAAACCCTTGAAAAGGTATATACCCCCGAGTGCCCCACGATTGAAGCTCTGGCTGAATACTTGAAGGTCTCTACCAAGCAAACAGCAAAAGCAGTCTTCATGGTGGGAACATTCATCGATGACACCAACGGTGAAGAGGAGCAAAAGCTGATCGTCGGACTCATTCGCGGCGATTTGGAAGTGGAAGAGAACAAACTGCAGAACGCGGCAAAAGCAAATGCGCTGCGACCGGCCCACACAGAAGAGATCCTTGCGATGGGAATGGTTCCCGGCTACGGCTCAGTCATTGGAGCTAAAGAAGGAATCATCGTCATCGCCGATGACTCCGTTGCAAAGAGCAACAACCTCGTAGCTGGAGCAAATGAAGAGGGTTACCACTACCTGAACACCAACTTTGGCCGTGACTATACGGGTACAGTAGCGGACATCGCCAGTGCGCAAGCGGGCTTTGGTTGCCCGGAGTGTGACGGAACGCTCAAATCCTCCAAGGGAGTTGAAGTAGGAAATATCTTCCAACTTGGAACCCGCTACAGTGAAGCGATGGATTGCTACTACCAAGATGAAAGTGGAACGCGCAAGCCGGTGATCATGGGCAGTTACGGAATCGGGGTGGGTCGCCTCTTGGCGTGCTTGGCTGAAGAGTACCACGATGAACAAGGCTTAAACCTTCCGATCACCGTTGCTCCGCAACAAGTTCATCTCGTCAGTTTAGTTAAAGAAGCGGAGATCGCCGAAGATATCTACACAAAACTTACCCAAG
>CAYUHP010000033.1:13820-16636 GCA_964444595.1 uncultured Sphaerochaeta sp.
TTTGGGGGCTCTTCTTTTTCTCTAGTGGGCACCAAGCTTTTTCAGCTGGGTGATGATGTACGTTCGCTTTGCCTCTCGGGCGTACTCTAAGACCGAATGGCCTTGATAGTCCCGAGCATTAAAATCGGCCCCTGCTTTTAACAGGGCACTGACGATCCTTGTCTCGGGGTTCGTGTTGACTGCGATCATGAGCGCAGTCTCACCAAGGTAGTTGCGGGCGTTTAAATCGGCTCCTGCCTCTAGCAGTGCCTCGATCACTTTCACATTCGTCGATCGATTTGCCGCTAGGTGAAGCGCATTTGAACGATACTTTGGCTCCGCCTCTTGGATATCAGATCCGGCATCAAGAAGCGCCTTAAGAACTACGACTGAAGGGTTATACTGAGCGGCTAGCATAATTGGGGTAAGGCCCCAGTCGTTCTGTGTGTGGATGTCAGCACCTTCTTTGAGAAGGTCTCGAATCTCCTTTGCTTTATCTGCCGAAGTGGCAGCAGCAAGAAGTTTTCGATTGAGTACTTCATTTCGTTTTGACATTACATCCCTCCTATTTGTTAGTATCCCAACTTTTATCTCGTTTGTATAGCACTCAATATTACACGGTAGCGATGGTTTTAGGTTTGCTAAATCGCCTGAAGGTGGAGTAATATGAGGTATGTTAACGAGTGCAATCATTAAACAGCTTCCCAAAGTAGAACTCCACGACCACCTCGATGGTGGTGTTCGTGTCGATACGATTATCGAACTGGCGCGTCAGTATGGAGTCTCCCTCCCTACAACTGATCCCAAAGCCTTACGAGAGTGGTTTGCCGAAGGTGGTAAACAAAAGAGCCTTACCCTCTACCTCAGGGCGTTTGGCGTCACTACCAGCGTAATGCAAACGAAGGAAGCATTAAAACGAATTGCCTTTGAAGCAGTTGAAGATTTAGCCGAAGACAATGTCTGCTACGCAGAGATCCGCTTTGCCCCAAACCTCCACACCGAAGATGGATTGACGATGGAAGAGAGTGTTCAAGCAGTCTTGGATGGCCTTGATCAAGGGACTCGGCAAACCGGTCTTCCCATCGGCCTGATCCTCTGTGCGATGCGCAGTCAAAGCCCCGCCCTCAGTGTCGAGGTCGCTCAACTAGCCGTCGCCTTTGCCGACCGCGGCGTCGTTGGCTTCGATCTTGCCGGCGACGAAGCAGGTAACCCGCCAAAGAAACACATCGATGCGTTTCAGTTTATTCGTTCAAAGAACTTTAACATTACCCTCCATGCCGGTGAGGCGTTTGGAGTGGAATCGATCTGGCAAGCGGTTCAGATCTGTGGGTCCCATCGAATCGGACATGGGGTTCGCCTCGTTGAAGATATGATGATTGACGGCTCAAAGATCCTTGAGATGGGCTCGTTGGCAAACTATATCCTTGATCGGCGAATCCCGATGGAGATGTGCCTTTCTTCCAACGTGGGAACCGGAGCGGCCACCTCCTTCAGCGAACACCCATTCCCGATCCTCTATCGCAATCGCTTTCGAGTGTTCCTCTGCGTCGACAACCGACTGATGAGTGACACAACCCTCTCAAAGGAGATGGAGATCGCCGTTGAATACTACAACATGACGATTCGAGACCTGGAAAAAATTACGATCAACGCGATGAAGAGTGCTTTCCTGCATCACCAAGAGCGCTTAGAGATTATCTATGATGTGATCAAGCAGCGATACGCTCAAATTCGCGAGCAATATGGAATCACCGATTAAAGGGTTCGCTTAAATACTTCAAGAGGATTAATTCGCATTCGGATGCGACAGTAGAGGTATGCAAACACCAGTCCACTTAAATGGGTTAAGTGAGCAACGTTTCCACCCCGGCCGAAGACTTGACTGTACAGTTCGATCAGCGCGTAGATCACCACTAATATCGGAGCGCGGATCGGGATGATCCCAAAGACGAAGATTACCGAGTATGGGAAGAACACAGCAAAGAGCAGCAGAACACCGTAGATCGCCCCACTCGCTCCAACGAGCACGACGTTCGTCCCACTGAGGTAGTAGCTACCAAACGATGCAATTCCACTAAACAATCCGGTGAGCAGGTAAAAGAGTAAGAACTCTTTACTGCCAACTCGCTTTTCCACCATCGTCCCAAAGATCAACAAGCTCAACATATTAAAGAGCAGGTGGTTAAAGGACCCATGAACAAACATATAGGAAAAGAGTTGGTATACGTACCCGTGCAATACAAAGGAGGGGATCATCGCCAGGTAGTAAAACCCTTTTTGCCAAATATTACTGGTAACCAAGAATATAAGAACATTAAGGATAATGATCTTGATCGCAAAACGGTGGTAGGTGGTGTCCCGAAAGCGGCGGTTCAGTACGGTGGGCTTCTTCATATCGTTAATGTATCGATAGGATAGGCCATCGTCAATTGAGCAATTTTTTCACACTTGAGCTACCTTGCACACCAAAACAACGTTCAACCCCAAAATAACGACTCAGAATGGCTATTTACTTGGCATAGTTGTTGCATGGTAATAGGTGTACAGAGCAACAGTTTTTTTTCATACTCCTCCTTTAATTTTTTTAGGGTGCCGAAGCAGTTTCCCATAGCTTGGCACCCTACTTTTATGCCTACTTAGGTCATCACTATTCCAAGATCTGTCATAAAACTTACTCTCCTTCGCATTCACCTCTGCAACAATTTGGATATTTCTACTACCATGTCATATGTTTTAAACCTTTCCTAAAAGTTATATTTTATTATAATATATGGATTTATACACTTATTTATAATTACTTCTTTGTTTTGATTATTATTTTTACAAAACATATTGAC
>CAYUHP010000034.1:0-10719 GCA_964444595.1 uncultured Sphaerochaeta sp.
CCTCCGATTAAAGAGTGGTTTGAGACCTATTACAGCAAGAGCAAATATTCCATTCCACCGATCACTCTGTTTACTGCAGCAGCGGATAGTGTGTCGTGGGAGGACTACTTTAGTCAAAGTAAGTCTCATCATGGTTTCTTTTCGTTTGCTCTTCTCCAAGCTTTGGGAGTCACGTTTACCCAAGGTAATAAATCGTACGGAACACCTCCCGCCCTTAAAAACGGAGTGATTACCGTTGATTCGCTTTATCGGTATATCAAGGAGCATCAAGTGCCGGCACTAAAAACAACGCTTTACACTCCTACTCAATTCTACCAACACCCGATGACCAACGGCGGTCCGATTGACCTGGTTCTCTTCCACCTTTAAAGCAAAGTACACCCTTCTGCCCCTTAGGAGGTATGAAGTATCTTGTATCAGTAATCCTTACCCTCTTACTCATCTCTTGTGATCTGGTTCCACATGCTCCCAACCGAGTGGTGTATCACCTTGGTATCGGCATCAGCTATCGTGGAACCGATGTCCAACCTTTAGCGGGACCGGTCAATGATGCAATTGGCTTAAAGAATCGATTTGCTACGTTTTTCTCTGCTGCCTCATTTTCCTCCCTGCTTCTTCTCCAGATGGGTGCTGAGTTTGGTGGGTATGACCAAAATGAAGCGAATCTTCCAACCAAAGAGCGAGTCAGCGAAACGATCGTCGAACTCCTTAACCAACTAAAAAAAGAAGATCTCCTTATTCTTACGTACAGCGGTCACGGTCTTGAAGGAGGAAGTCTGGTGTTGGCTCCCGATCGAAGTGATGGCTTACTCCTCGGTGGAGATTTGGAAACTTCCCTACTCAGTGTACATGAGCTCATTGCCCTCTTTGACGAGTGCGTACCAACGGTCTTACTGATCCTTGATTGTTGCTATGCTGGATCCTTCATCCCACAGAGCACCGAGCTCTCAACGATTGAATCGACGAAGGACAATCTCTTTACTGCATACCAAAAGAAGATTGAACGAAATCCCCGCCTCTTCGTCTTGGCGGCGACGACGGCGGATAACACCAGCAAGGAGCCGAGGGTCGGATCGCCGATTCACGGCTACTTCACCAAAGCATTATTAGAAGCGCTAGAAACTATAAGTAAGCAAGTTACGCTTGATCAGATCTATTACTACATCCACGAACATCAAAGCTTGCCCACCGAAGGGACCAGTACGCTCTTTTACCAACATCCGGTTGTAAGTTCAGGACCGCTTGATCTGGTTCTTCGCTACTCGACCTCACCACGCTCGATTCGTTGAATCTCATCACGGAGCAGAGCCGCTCGCTCAAACTCAAGGTTCTTCGCCGCTTCAAACATCTCCCGCTCAAGCGCTTTGACATACTTCTTCCGCCCGGTAGCCAGGAGGAGGTTATACCCACCTTTGAGGATCTCAATCTCTTGGCTTTGGATCTCCTTGGCGGTTTCCTTCTCCCGTTCGATGATATCCCCGATCGCTTTGATAATCGTTGTGGGGGTGATCCCATGTTCCTTGTTGTAGGCGATCTGGACTTCGCGTCTTCGCTCCGTCTCCCCGATCGCTTCAACCATCGCATCGCTGTAGCGGTCGGCGTACATGATGACTCGGCCGTCGGCGTTTCGGGCCGCCCGGCCGATCGTCTGAACAAGAGACGTCGTTGACCTTAAGAAGCCGATCTTATCCGCATCCAAGATTGCAATTAAGGAGACCTCGGGAAGGTCCAACCCCTCGCGCAGTAAGTTAATTCCTACCAATACATCAAAGACACCCAGCCGTAAGTCACGCAAGAGCTCAACTCGCTCAATCGTTTCAATCTCGGAGTGAAGGTACCGAACCTTCAAGGAAAGACCGGCGAGGTAATCAGTGAGGTCTTCACTCATCTTCTTCGTCAGCGTTGTGATCAACACCCGTTGCTTCTTGGCCACAGTGGCTTTAATCTCCCCGTAGAGGTCCTCCATCTGTCCCTCAGTGGGTCGGACTTCTACCTTGGGGTCCAACAAGCCGGTGGGCCGAATCAACTGTTCAACGACGTTGGTGGCTTTGGCAAGCTCAATCTTGCCCGGGGTTGCCGAGACAAAGATTCTTTGTTTGACCACGTACTCAAACTCCGCAGCTTTAAGGGGGCGGTTATCCAAGGCGGAGGGAAGACGGAAGCCGTAGTTCACTAAGTTCAACTTTCGAGAGCGATCTCCTTCGTACATCGCTCCAACTTGGGGAAGGGTTACGTGGGACTCATCGATGAAGGTGATGAAGTCCGGGGGAAAGTAATCTAAGAGGACCGCCGGCCGCTCGCCAGCTTTTCGATGAGAGAGCGGGCGGGAGTAGTTCTCGATGCCAGAGCAGTAGCCGATCTCATTGAGCATCTCCAAGTCATACTCGACGCGGGTGCGAATTCTCTCCGCCTCGATCGGTTTACCCATCGACTCAAAGTACTCTACCTGCTCTTCCATCTCGCTGCGAATCCGCTCGATCGCCGCTTTGACTTGCTCCGGTGGCATGACAAACTGCTTTGCCGGATAGAGGGAGAAGGTATCTACACTTCCCTGCTTCTCACCGCTGATCGGATCAAACCACATAATCTCGGCGATCTCATCCCAGTCGACGGAGATCCGCACCGCGTTCTCAAGGTAGGAGGGGCAGATCTCGATAACGTCGCCTCGGACGCGGAAAGAACCGCGCTTGAGGATCGCATCATTGCGCTCATACTGCATCCGAACCAGCTGATTAAGAATCTCTTTGTGGTTAAACGCTTGGCCCTTGTTGAAGGTGTAGACCATGTCTCGAATCGAGACGGGGTTTGCCAAACCAAAGATACAACTGACCGTAGCCACGACGATTACATCGCGCCGCTCCATCAAGGAGAAGGAAGCCGAAAGGCGGAGTCGCTCGATCTCATCGTTGATGTCGGCATCCTTTTCGATGTAGAGGTCTTTACCGGGAACGTACGCCTCGGGTTGGTAGTAATCGTACGTTGAAACAAAGTATTCAACCGCATTGTTGGGAAAGAAGGATTTAAACTCCCGATAGAGTTGAGCAGCAAGAGTCTTATTGTGGGATAGGACCAAAGTCGGGCGTTGGACTCGCTCGATGATCTTGGCCATCGTGTACGTCTTACCACTTCCGGTCACGCCTTTGAGGGTTTGAAACTGCTGCCCTTCGAGGAGGCCATCGCTTAACTTCTCGATCGCTTGAGCTTGATCACCGGAAGGGTCAAACTCACTGACGACCTTAAACTTACGTTCCTGGTAGGAAACATCACCGTGGACGTTGGTAATCGCTTCCCCGCCCCAGGAACCATCTACAATCTGTTGTTCGCTCATCTTATCTAACCAAAGCCCTGATGTGGCTCATTGTTCGTTCGATCAAGGTGAGAGTAATCTCTTTCGTATCACCTTTTCTGTTCACCGTAATCGTTACTTTCTGTCCGCTCTTCTTGGAAAGAAGGGCGAGGTAGAGGGTGTTTAAGTCCTCAACCGCTTCGTTGTCAATCGCGGTGATGATATCCCCACCCAGGTAGATCACACTCGATCCGTACTGCACTTGTTGGGTTCCACCCCTCAATCCCGCCTTCTCAGCGCTTCCGCCGGGTGAAACCTGGCTGATCAACACCCCTTGGGTGACGGGCAGTTTTGCGTACTGAACCAGTTGAGGAGTCAACTGCAGCATCGAAGCATCGATCCATCCGCGACTGACCCGTCCGGTTCGAATCAACTCCCCGACAACTTCAACTGCGGTATCAATGGGAATAGCAAAGTTTAACCCCTGGCTGCTACCGGTCGTGGAAAAGATCGAGCTGTTGATCCCGATCACCTCTGCCCGGGAGTTAAGCAGCGGTCCTCCGCTGTTACCGGGATTGATCGAGGCGTCGGTTTGAATCGCATTCATCACAACTCGCCCTTCAGCGGTTCGCACCGGCCGGTGCAAGCCGCTGATCACTCCGACGGTCATCGTCCGATCATAGCCAAAAGGGTTTCCGATCGCAATCACTTTTTGACCAACCAAGAGATCCTTTGAGTCACCTAACGTGATCGGATAGAGCAGCAGATCTTTTCCCACATCGATCTTCACGACCGCCAAATCATCTTCACTATCGATTCCAATGATTGATGCTTGGTAACTTTGGTTGTTATAAAGGCCTACCATCACCTCGGTGGCGCCTTCGACAACGTGGGCGTTGGTGAGGATGAACCCATCGGTAGAAAGAACGATCCCACTGCCGGTCCCTTGACTGGGTAAGGGGTCGAGAAAATCACTCGCCGATCGAGTGGTATTGGTGGTAATATGCACCACACTTTTATTTACTTTTTCGTAAACGGAGATGTTTTGCAGTTCATCGGCACTATAGCGCCACGGCGTATCGCTGCCTTCAAAGAGGATGAGGCCCTCTTCGCCGTGGAAGATATTTTCAACCGCTACGCCACTGAGCGAAAGAATCGCTTCAACGCCCTCACTTTGAACTGTTTGCTTAAGGAGCGTGGCAAGTTCACGCCGGTCCTTATCGCGCTTGATCGCGTTCGTCCACGAGTAGAGAAAGAGGGCGATAAACAATGAAAGAGTGAGGATGATCCCAAAGATAACGAGCTTGAGTAAGGTCATTTTCTTTCGCTGATCTTTATTAATCATGCCTCAGTGTACTTCCAAAAACTAAAGTGTTTCAAGCAAGGTAAGCAGCTCTTCTTTGAAGGGAGGATCACAACCGGGGCGACTGCAGTTGATCGCACTCGCTGCCGAAGCCCAGCGCAGTGCTTCTTCGCGGGCCTCGGGGGGAACTTCTTGAAGTTGAGGATCTTCGCCCGCTTGCCCAAAGAATCCGCGATCGTGCAGATAGGATAGGATTGTTCCGCTGAACGTATCCCCCGCTCCGACGGTATCAGCAAGAGGAAGATCAAAGATTGGGTGCGCAATCTCTTGGCCCTCCGGCCCGTACCACTTCGCCCCTTCGCGACCCAGCGTCAGAATAACGTGCTTGCCGCCCTCCTTGGCGATCTGGCCGGCCTTGGCAGAGATATCCTCCCCCGGGTAGATCAGCTCCAAATCCTCATCACTGAGTTTGATGATCGAAGCAAGCTCGATCGCCTCTTGGATGTGGGCTCGATATGCCGGCCAATCATTGATGACACTAGGCCGCACATTGGGATCAAGGAAGATGATCGGTTTGGGTTCATACTGTCGAAGGGCTTCTAACACCACTTTTCCGATCGGCTCTAACGTGAGGGCAAGTGATCCGATATGAACTACTTTTAAGTCGGTATGTTCACTCATCGTTTGAAGCAGTTCTTCAATGCTCATCGATACCGGAGCACTGTTCTCCCAAAAGAACGCATAGCTGGCTTTTCCTGCACTGTCCAAGGAGGCGAACGCCAAGAGCGAAGGCTCGGCAGCATTGCACAACATTGGATCAAACATCACCTTATTAGCCACCAAATGATCAAGATGGCGTTCGCCAAAGAGATCGTGGGAGATCTTACAGATGAAACCGACCGCCGATCCACCTCGGGCGGCGGCTACTGCGGTATTCAGGCCGCAGCCGCCGATGTGTGATTCAAAGGGAACACTTCGGGTGTCTCCCCCTTTGCCAATAAAATCAATTAACGCTTCACCGATAACAGCAATCATGAACTCACCTCTTTTATCCAAGCATATACTACCGAGGGAGAGCAATAAAGAGGTTATGGATAGAATGTGGTTCTGTGGGTATACTGGAATCATGAAACGGATTCAACTTAAGGAGTTCTCCTTCCTCATCTACCCCGATCACTATAAGAAGGATTGGCAATCACTACGCCTTACCACAGCAAAGCAGGCGGAGTTGCCCAACGCTCCGCTCCTTCTTGCTGTTAGCGGCGAGCCATTTCTCTTTGAAACCACCCTCTCCATCCCACCCAGCGGATGGGTAGGCGTGTGCGCCTACCACATCGACTCCGTCTTTGCTTCGGTGGGAGTCAATGAAAAAGAGATCCGCGTCTTCACCACCATCCGGGGGTACCCAAGTACGATCACCTACCCGTTTTCCTCCGAGCAATCAAAGATCACGTGGCTACTAAAGTGGGACCGAAACGAGGTAAAGATCGGCTATCGAAAGATCGGTGAATCTGACTCAATCTGGGTTGGAACGTTCGATCTTCCCGGAACAGCAAACTCAATCAGCTATGGGCCATTTTTTGCCTCAGGCGGCGAGGCGTATGAGGCAACGGCTGAAGATTTTCACATGAGCCAATTAGACTGAGGACTCTCGCCCAAAAACCATGACTGTGCTACTATAGCTCTAACAGAAGTATCTAAGATAAGGAATGAGCATGAGCGATCGTGAAATGAGATCAGAGCCCCAGAACTTTCTGGAGCGGATTATTGAAGATGACCTGGCCAACGGCCGGGTTCCTAATAATGAAATCGTCACTCGATTTCCCCCCGAGCCGAATGGGTATCTCCACATCGGTCACATCAAATCAATTGCCTTGAACTTTGGCTTAGCAGCCAAGTACGAGGGGCGCTGTCACCTCCGCTTGGATGATACCAACCCGGAGAAAGAGGAACTTGAATACACCGAAGCGATCATGACGGATATCCGGTGGCTTGGCTTTGATTGGGGAGAATATGAGTACCACGCTAGTGACTACTATCAACAGCTCTATGATATCGCCTTGCACTTGATCGAAACTGATCAAGCGTTTATCTGTGAACTCAACGCCGAAGAGATGCGCGAGTATCGCGGCACCCTCACTGAGGTCGGAAAGAACAGTCCCTACCGGGACCGCCCGATCGAAGAAAGCCTGAGAATCTTCAAAGAGATGAAAGCGGGCAAGCACCCCGAAGGCTCCTATGTGTTACGGGCCAAGATCGATATGTCCAGTCCGAATATGAACCTTCGCGACCCGGTTCTCTATCGAATCAAGTTTGCCACGCACCCCCGAACCGGGGATGACTGGTGCATCTACCCGATGTACGACTACACCCACCCGATCAGTGATGCGATCGAAGGGGTCACTCACTCGATCTGTACCCTTGAGTTTGAAGACCACCGCCCCGCCTATGACTGGGCAACCTCGATCGACCTCATCGACCACGCTCCCCGCCAGTATGAGTTCGCTCGCTTGAATATCGACTACATGATGATGAGTAAGCGCCGCCTCTTGCAGTTGGTCCAAATGGGAATCGTCGATGGGTGGGATGACCCCCGTATGCCCACGATCAGCGGCATTCGCCGCCGCGGGTACTCACCGGAGTCGATGTTGGATTTTGTCGGTCGAATCGGCGTAGCGAAGGTTGAAGGTATCGTCGAACACTCGCTTCTGGAGTTCTGTGTTCGTGAAGACTTAAACAAGAAAGCGGAGCGCCTGATGGTCGTCCTCGATCCGATCAAGGTCATCATCGATAACTACCCCGAGGGGAAGGTCGAATACTTTGAAGCGATCGATAACCCCGAAGACCCAAACAGCGGTACGCACCAAATCCCCTTTACCCGGGAAGTGTACATCGAACGGGAAGACTTCATGGAGAATCCACCCAAGGGATATCACCGCCTCTACATCGGCAATGAGATTCGCCTCAAGTACACGTACTACATCACCGCCCACTCGATGGTAAAGGATGATGAGGGCAATATCGTGGAAGTACACTGTACCTATGATCCTGAGTCCCGGGGCGGGAACACCCCCGACGGGCGAAGGGTTCGCGGAACAAGTCACTGGGTCAGTGCCAGTGAGGGTGTTTCCGTTGAGGTGCGGCTCTACGACAAGCTCTTCCTTGCCGAAGAGCCGGGTAAGGAAACAGGGAACTTCCTGGATGACTTAAACCCTGAATCCTTGGTTGTCATTGAAGATGCAAAAGCCGAACCGGAGATTCTTAAGGCACAGGTTGGTGACTACCTCCAGTTCGTGCGAAACGGATACTTCTGTCTCGATTCCAAAGACTCAACAAAGGAAAAGCCGATCTATAACCGAACGGTTACTTTGCGCGACTCCTGGGCTCGAATGAAGAAGAAGATGGGTATCTAAACTCAAAGGAGGAGGAAGATGAAGTACTTCTTTGACCCACACTTTCACGTGATGACGTTGGAGCACCCCAACCTCCTCTCCTTCCTATCCAACCTCGAATCGGGGATCCCCGATTTGCTTACCAGCGGAGCACTTTCCCCCTCCTATATCCTTGGAGGGGGAAGGCGCTCCAAGGGCACTTCCGTGCTGAATCGGCTCACCAACACCCTCACAACCTTTGAACAGTCGATCGGATCCACGTTCATCATGATGGAGAATGATCTCAAGGGTGAGTTTGAAAGCCGCGAGGAGCAAGCTCCTCGGCCGGAGAAACCCTACATCCGAAACAACAAGATGCACATGCGCTCTCAGACCTACGATAAGATCGGTCTTTGTCCGCTGTTGATGGACTTCTCCACCAGTGAGATCGGAAAGGACTTCCTCTACTACCCCAATGAGAAACGGGTGCGCATCCTCGATTATGCTGCCGACACGATCGAGGGCTTCGAGGCCTACAAGAAGGCCCACCCCGATGGGCTCTTTGAGTTCTTCCCCTTTTTAGGGATCACCCCTCCGGTGCATGATATCGGCTTTATCAAGGATTTGCTTGAACGCTTTATCGTTCTCGATAAGAAGCCCAAGGGTGAGAAGCAGTTTTGGGGAGTAAAGCTCTACCCCCCACTTGGCTACAACCCTTGGCCCGAGGAGAAGAAAGAACGGGCAAAGGTTGAACTGATCTACGAATTCTGTGAAAGTAACAACATCCCGATCATGACCCACTGTGACGACCAGGGCTTTCGAGCGATCAGCACCAAAGATGCATGGAAGTACACCGCTCCCTTCTCCTACAAGCCGGTGCTTGCCCGCTACCCGAACCTGAAGATTGACTTCGCTCACTACGGGTGGCAGTACAACCAACTTCAAAAGGGTCCGCTTGCCGTCATCAGCAGCTTAGCTACGAAGACTCCAGACTCGCCTTGGTTCTATGAGGTGACGGAGTTGATGAACTCCTACCCAAACATCTACAGCGATGTCTCCTTCAGTGGAAGTGATCCCCACTTCTACGAGCAACTTTCAAACTACATCAAGAACTTAGATAACCCCGATGAACAAGAAACGATTCTGGCCCGAACGATGTTTGGTACCGATTTCTCAGTAAACCTCATCAAGGTTGAGTCCTATACATCCTACTATCGATTGTTTGAGGAGTCTCCCTTTAGTGATGAAGAGATCGATCGCTTTGTTTCAGTCAATCCGATGAGGTATCTTGGCCTCAGTGACTAAAAGAGGCAGATCTTCCGATCTGCCCTCTTTCACTCACTGATGAGTAGTGTTTAGTAGTTCTTTGCTTCGATTTCAAAGTAGGCCTGAGGATGAGCACAAACGGGGCAAAGACCAGGAGCCTTCTTACCAAATGCAACGTGTCCACAGTTGGAACAAATCCATGCCTGTTCTTCTTCCCGAGCGAAGACCACTTCATCTTCAATGTTCTTCAGAAGGTTGAGGTAGCGAGCTTCGTGGTGTTGCTCAATCTTGGCAACCATGTCCATCAAAGAAGCAACCTTGTTAAACCCTTCCTCACGAGCATCTTTGGCAAAGTTGACGTACATCTCTGTCCACTCGTAGTGCTCGCCGGCAGCGGCGTCCTTGAGGTTCTGCGCAGTTGCCGGAATCTCACCGCCTTCCTGAAGAAGCTTAAACCAAATCTTGGCGTGTTCCTGTTCGTTGAATGCAGTTTCTTCGAACAGCTTGCCGATCTGGACATACCCATCTTTTTTTGCCCGGGAGGCGTAATAGGTATACTTGCTTCGAGCCATCGATTCCCCTGCAAATGCTTCCCACAGGTTCTTCTCGGTCTTCGTTCCCTTTAAATCCATGTGACACTCCTTGTTACTGTCTTTGGACAGTTATTTTGTTTGACAATCGGGGCAAACCCCGTTAAACACTACTTCGTAGGACTCTAGGCGATACCCTTTAAGATCGACATCGCTCAGTTCAACGGATAAGTCTTTGGACACTTCAATATCATGGACGCTCTTGCACTTGATGCATTGGATGTGGAAGTGTTGCTTCAGCGTTCGATCGTAGTGATCGGGTCCGCCAAGGACTTGAACTCGTTTAACCTTTCCGTCTTCAACAAGGGAATTAAGGTTTCGGTATACAGTAGCCCTACTGATCGTTGGATGCTTCTGGATAATTGATTCGTATATTTGCTCGGCACTCGGGTGGTTCAAACACTCATTGAGCGCATCCCACACCAAGCCCTTCTGTATTGTTTGTCTTCGTTCTTTCATATGATTTATTATTAGTGATACCGTATTTCATTAGTATGATAAATGAAGCCTATAGGGGTGTCAACAACGTTTAGAAAATTCCTAGGTGCGAGAAACAATGAATCCCACTACTAAATCGAGCAGTGGGACTCATCTTAAAAGAGATTGGTTTTACTCCTCTCTTCGACTCTTTCGCGGAGCCTTGGAGCCAAAGCCATACGGCTTGGGTGGAGCCTTCCGATCTCTTCGAGGACGGTCATCGCGCCTTGGTCGATCTTCAAACGCTCGCTCAGCTCGCCTTTGCCCATCTCCCTCAAATGAACGTTGAGGCCGGTCATCATACTGCCTGCGCGGGCGATCATCAAAGTCTCGGCGTGGACGGTCGTTGAAGTCTCGTCTTGGACGATCATCAAAGTCCCGGCGTGGGCGGTCGTTGAAGTCTCGTCTTGGACGATCATCAAAGTC
>CAYUHP010000034.1:10819-16180 GCA_964444595.1 uncultured Sphaerochaeta sp.
CAAAGTCCCGGCGTGGGCGGTCGTTGAAGTCTCGTCTTGGACGATCATCAAAGTCCCGGCGTGGGCGGTCGTTGAAGTCTCGTCTTGGACGATCATCAAAGTCTCGACGCGGTCGGTCATTGAAAGCCCGTCTTGGACGGTCATCAAAGTCTCGACGGGGTCGGTCGTTGAAATCTCGTCTTGGTCGATCATCAAAGTCCCGGCGTGGGCGGTCGTTGAAGTCTCGTCTTGGACGGTCATCGTACTGTCTTTGAGGTCGGTCGTTGAAGTCTCGACGCGGACGATCATCAAAGTCCCTGCGTGGGCGATCGTTGAAGTCCCGTCTTGGACGGTCATCATACTGTCTTTGAGGTCGGTCGTTGAAGTCTCGACGCGGACGATCATTAAAGTCTCGTCGTGGACGATCATCAAACCTTCTTGGTCGGTCATCATATTGGCGTCTTGGACGATCATCGTACTCTCTTCGAGGACGATCATTAAAGTCTCGTCGTGGACGATCATCAAACCTTCTTGGTCGGTCATCATATTGGCGTCTTGGACGATCATCGTACTCTCTTCGAGGACGATCGTTGAAGTCGCGTCGGGGGCGATCATCATATTGTCGGCGGGGTCGGTCTCGGTTTTCACTTCTTGGAGTGCGTTCTTTCTTCACTTCACCTTCTTGGTCAAGTTCATCTTCCCAGACTAATGTCCATGGGTCACTCTCTTCCTCGCTTAAAAATACTTGCTCTACAACTTCTTCGCTCTGGGTCGCCTCTATGACCTCTGGCTCTTTCTTCTCTTCTTCTTTACTCATAATAATGTTTTCCATCTGCGCATCTTTTGGCGCTTCTTTTTTCTCTCGGCTTCTTCTAAATATTGCCGGTACTTCATGATCCCACTCTTTAGTCAGCACCCATGTACGGGCGGTCCCAGATCGGCGGGAAAATCCTGGGGCTAATAGATCCCGGGTTCGCTCTTCTATGGCGTACCCTCCTAACGCACTCTTATCTAATGAAAACCCTCCCAAGTTCGAGGAAACAATTACCGTTCCCCCCTTCTTTAATAAACCACTGAGCGCATGTAACCAGCGCACATAATCCCGCACGATATCAAAGTCGTGCTCCATCTTACGCGAATTAGAAAAGCTTGGTGGATCGAAGATAATGATATCGTAGATCCGCTTCTCTTCTAGTGCATTCCTAATATACTCAAATGCATCACAAGTGTCACATCGGTAGGTAGGCCCGGAAAACCCATTTCTTGCAAGGTTCTCCTGTGCCCACGCAGTGTAGGTTGCCGAAAGGTCGACGGAGTCAACTTGAACTGCTCCGCCTCTGGCAGCATACACACTGAACGATCCGGTATAGGAAAACAGGTTAAGGACCCGTTTACCGTAACTCATCGACCCGACCAATGCTCGGGTTGGCATATGATCTAAAAAGAGACCGGTGTCCACTCGCTTCGTTAAGTCAACGGTGAACTTCAGCCCCTGCTCGGTAACCTCGACAATCGTCGATACCGGCTCTTGGAGCTCATGCTGCTCACGCCCGCTTCGCTTTTGGCGGTGGTGGTAGACAACCTGCTCAGAGGGCACATACAACATCCGACTTGCCAGGTCGATGATGAGTTCTTGCTCATCATCACCGAGGCCTTCTTCGCTGTAGTCGGTAACACGTACCCACTCCGCCCACAAATCAACGGTAACCGGGAATGCTTCCATGTTCCGGTCATACACTCGCATGCAGTTGGTATCTGTTGGCTGGAGTAACCGGCGCATCGCAAGGGCGTTATTCTTGAGCAATTTGCCAAAATCTTTTGCTTGATAATCCATACGCCCTCGTTACTCTTTCTGCAACGCAGTGTATATGGTACTATGAAAAAAAGCTAGAGAGGCAAAGACAGACTATGGATGATGATGCCCATAAGTTCATTGAAGAACTTGAACAAAGACATGGAAGTAAGCTCGCGTGGCGAACCTACGCTACGTGGTACGCCACGACAAAAGGTGTAGTTCGGGAGTTCGGAGTATTTCTTTACAAAGTAAACGATTTTTTCTTTTTTGAAGATTTTGAGCGCCAACCGGCGCTCTTTGGTTTTACGATCCGACCTAAAAAGAGCAAAGAAGCGTTTGTGAAGTACGAAGATTCTTTCTTAGTAACCACCGTTAAGTCAACTCGAACGGTAACCCGAAACGACGCCCTCAAAGCGGCTCATCATCCCACCTTCAAAGTGGGTGATGCCACCTGGTTTGATAAGATCTTCCGCCAAGTTGTTGAGATGGTTACCCTCACCGATGGAACGGTTCACTTCTTTGAAGTGATGGATCGAAAAGAGTTTAGAAGGAGATTAAACGATGGGAGCGTTTAAAGCATATGATATCAGAGGAATCTACAACGTAGATTTCAACAAAGACACCGTCTACAAGATCGGATACTTTTTACCGAAGCTGTTAAAGAGCGATGCGGTACTTGTCGGACGGGACGTTCGAACAAGCAGTGATGAGATCTTTGAAGCCCTCAGTAAAGGAATCATGGATAGTGGTGCAGATGTGTGGGATATCGGCCTAGCAACCACTCCGATGGTCTATTTCTCCACGGTTCACTTCAAAGCCGATGCTTCGGTCCAGATTACCGCAAGTCATAACCCCGCCGAGTACAACGGACTGAAGATCAGTCGCACAAATGCTGTTCCGGTAGGATCGGACAGCGGGCTTAAAGAGCTGGAAGCGATGGTACTCAACGATGAGATCGTTCCCGCTGCCAAAAAGGGCACGATCATAACTAAAGAGGCTAAAGAAGCGTATATCGCCTTCTTAAAGCCATTCACACCGGATACCTCCACCCTGAACCTCTCGATCGACTTCTCCCATGGGATGGCGAGTCTCATCGTCAAAGACCTCTTGGGGCCAAACCACCACTACCTCTACGACCACTTAGACGGAACATTCCCCGCACACGAGCCCAACCCATTGGAGGTTGAAAATACCTATGACCTTCGGGATGCCGTAATCGCCAACAAAAGCGATATCGGCATCATCTACGACGGCGATGCTGATCGCGTGATGTTCTTAGATGAGAACGGCCGCTTCTTACAGCCGGACTACATCACCAGTCTTTTGGGGCTCTACTATCTGAAGCAAGAGCAGGGTCGTGTCCTGGTGGACATTCGCACCAGTCGCTCGACGGTTGAGTACCTCGACAGTCTGGGTGCTGAGGTTCATGTTTGGAAGGTGGGCCATGCGTTTGCAAAGAATAAGCTGCGTGAACTCGGAGCAATCTTCGGTGGCGAACTTGCCGGACACTACTACTTTAGGGATTTCTTTAACTGCGACAGCGGAATCCTCGCTTCGCTCTTGGTGCTTCAGGCCCTGAAGGCCCTAAAGGCTGATGGTCAAACAATTGGATCCTTCATCGATTCAATCGTTACCTGGGCAAACAGCGGTGAAGTGAACTTCACCCTCAATGAGAAAGATGAAGCGATGAGTGCTTTGTATAAGCGCTACGTAACGGAAGACAAACCCACACTGGTCCAAGACTTTGACGGCTACCGGATTGAGTTTGATGATTGGTGGTTTAACGTTCGCAAGTCCAACACCGAACCGTACCTGCGGTTGGTCGTTGAAGCCAAAACCCAGCAGTTGCTTGATGAGAAACTTGCCGACCTCAGCGCGATCATCACTCGCTTTTCATAAGGAGATCTAACATATGAATGTATTACTAGTCGGAGGGGCTGGGTATATCGGTACCCACGTTGCTCTCCAGTTTTTAGAACGAGGGGATACAGTCGGTATCTTTGACAACCTCTCCAGTGGCCTGAGAAGCAACGTGGATGAACGGGCGGAGTTTTTTGAAGGCGATATTCAAAACTATGACCAGATTGCAGAGGTCCTTAGTAAAGGCTGGGATGCGGTCATTCACCTTGCAGCATTTAAGGCTGCCGGTGAATCGATGATCGCTCCGGAAAAGTACTCCCAGAACAACATCTCCGGCTCCTTAAACCTTATCACTGCGTGCTCCAAGGCAAAGGTGAGGAATTTCATCCTCTCCTCCTCTGCTGCCGTATACGGCGAGCCTGAGTACCTTCCGGTGGATGAGCACCACCCTACTCGACCGACAAACTACTACGGCTACACAAAGCTCGCTATTGAAGAGAACCTCGAGTGGTACTCGAAGCTCCGCGAGATGTCTTTTGTCTCGCTTCGCTACTTCAATGCCGCCGGCTATGACAGCGAAGGACGGGTCCTAGGCCTGGAATCTAATCCGGCTAACTTGATTCCCGTCGTGATGGAAGTGGCGATGGGCATGCGGCCTAACCTGTTAGTCTTCGGAAATGACTGGGATACTCCCGATAAGACGGGAGTCCGCGACTATGTCCACGTCACCGACTTGGCAAATGCTCACGTTTTAGCGGCCGACTATCTTCTTGAAGGAAAGAAAGACCTCATCGTGAACTTAGGCTCGGAGAGTGGGCTCAGTGTTCAACAGATTATTGATACTGCTCGAGCTATCACCGGCCACCCAATTCCCGTTGAATACGTGGAACGACGAAAGGGAGACCCGGCAAGGCTTATTGCCTCCAGCAAGGAAGCAAAAAAAGCACTCGGCTGGAAAGCGGAGCACTCAAGCGTTGAAAACATCATCGCGTCGACGTGGCGCGTGTACTTAGCAAATCAGAAACGACTGGAGGGGTAAAAAGAGTAGAGACAATCCCGAAGGATTGTCTCTTTGCTCGCCCAGAGGGACTTGAACCCCCGACAGGGTGGTTAACAGCCACCTGCTCTACCGACTGAGCTATAGGCGAATGTCTGTCGAACGATTCGTACATTAACCTATTGATAGTGTTGTGTCAAGCAGGTTTTATCAAAGAGATTTGGGCAGCCGAAGGGCTGCCTTCTTTTTTTACTTTTGCTCCGACAGATAGGCGATCCCATCCAACCCTGAACAGGATAAACTTCAAAAACCCTAGTCAGCTTTACTCTGTGATACACAATCCTTTCTGTAAAAAACCGTCTCCATCACTAAAGTCAATGTACCGTGCATGAATTTTGTTTTGTTCTGAAGAGCCCAAATATATTTTGATTGAGGAAATTTGGCATACGCATGTCTAATGTAGAAATTTCATTGGCTCAATTACAGATTAAAATTACGGACCATTAAAAGTATGACTCTCACATAATCTCCAAGGGCTCCCACTTCAACTCTTTTGGATTGAATTTTCGAATAGATCTTTTTGAAATAATGTAGCTTTCAAGTAATAGGCTTGATTGTCCGGATGAATCAGAAATCGGTTCATATTCGCCAATGAATAAAATCGGTTGAGGCTCATAATCCAGACTCTTCATTAATGATTCATAATCCATTGCATAGACATCATAATTAT
>CAYUHP010000035.1:0-15862 GCA_964444595.1 uncultured Sphaerochaeta sp.
GATTCTTTCCCTGAACCTAAACAAAGAATAATAAAGATGAGTACTTATGTCAATGGATGCGGTGATATGAAAGTGATGAATATGGTTTATATGTATCGTAAGTTAGTAATTATTGATACTGTATGAAATAAGTAATCTGTTTATCGTTTAAAACATATGACAAGGTGATTTGAGTAAGGGAAAAAGAAGAGCCATCCTCTTGGATGGCTCACTCAGGTGCCAATCGGATTCGAACCGATGCATAAAGGTTTTGCAGACCTCTCCCTTACCACTTGGGTATGGCACCAAACACGAATTGAAGATAACAGTTTTTTTTACCTTAGGCAAGAGGAGATTGGATATTGACATTTGAATGTTTTTGAATGTATTGTGTAGATACGTTCAAAAACATACAGGAAGTGTTCATGGCCAGTATTCCAGCAAGTCGCCAACAGTACATTCTGTCCCGGATTCAAGAAGAGGGGACAGTGAATGTGAATCAGTTGAGTGAAGCCCTTGAAGTCAGTGAATTGACGATTCGCCGGGATTTAGACCAACTTGCCAAGCGCGGGCTCGTCGAACGAACCCACGGTGGAGCAAGTTTAAGAAGAAACTTACCCGTCGAACCCGACTACCTCCAAAAAGCCTCCGAGTATCCCTTGGAGAAAAATGTGATCGGTGAGGGTGTGCTTGATTTGGTCGATGAAGGCGATACCTTATATATCAACAGCGGAACCACGACCCTTGAAGTAATTCGGGCTCTGGTTGACTCCAAGAAGCGATTGACGATTGTTACTAACAACATCGATGCAGCATATGTGTGCAAAGAGAGTGAAAGCATTCGCCTGGTCCTGGCTGGCGGGGTGTACCGTGCTCGCAGTCACTCCGTTTCCGGATCACTCTCTTCGCTGGTTGTTGAACAGATCTGGGCAAATAAAGCGATTATCGGGGTGGACGGCTTCTCCGTCCAAGCTGGATTAACCACACCTGTTTTAGAAGAAGCAGAAACCACCAGGGCGATGATAAAGCACACCGCCGGAAAAGTAATCGTGGTAGCCGCGGCCAATAAGATCGGGGTGGTATCCAACTATAAAACCGTCTCGCTTGAGGATGTAGATGTCTTGGTTACCGATGAAAAGGGAGCTGAGTTAGTAAATCAGATGGAGATCAGTGATGATCTTTCAATAGTAGTAGCACCGATGAGGAGGAGCGAATGAAGTACATGGATGAGTATGCCCAACAGTATGAAGACTGTGCATGGCTGCCGTTTGAAGAGTTGGAAGCGTTCATGAAAGAGGCGTTGATTCACGCCGGAATTCCAACCGAAGACGCCGAGATTATCAGCGACGTGTTGATCGAAAGTGACAAACGAGGAATCGACAGTCACGGAATCGGGCGCCTAAAGCCGATTTATATCGATCGAATTGATGAAGGGATCATGCTTCCCACCACTAAGATCGAAGTTCTCCGGGACAAAGGTGCTACTGCCGTCCTCGATGGGCACAACGGCATGGGGCACGTAGTCAGCCACAAAGCAATGGATATGGCGATTGAAAAAGCCAAGCAGTTTGGAATCGGCATGGTAACGGTTCGAAACTCCAACCACTATGGCATCAGCGGCTACTACGCCACGATGGCAACCAAGGAAGGATTGATCGGAATTACCGGCACCAACGCCCGACCCTCGATCGCTCCGACTGGTGGTGTCGAGAACATGCTGGGAACCAACCCCTTGGTGTTCGGAATGCCTACCGACGAAGATTTCCCCTTTGTGCTAGATTGTGCCACAAGTGTTACGCAGCGTGGTAAGATAGAGGTGTACGGTCGTGCTGGAAGAGAACTGCCCGAAGGGTGGGTCATCGACCATGAAGGCAAAACCCGTACTGACACCCAACAGGTGCTCAAAGATTTAACCACCGGTATGGCAGCATTGACACCGCTTGGGGGAATTGGAGAAGTTACCGGTGGGTACAAAGGCTATGGCTATGCAACGGTTGTTGAGATCCTCTCCGCCGCATTGCAGGCAGGTGCCTTCATGAAAGCCCTCAACGGCTTTGATGAAAACCAGAACCCCATTCCGTATCCCCTCGGACACTTCTTTATCGCAATCGATCCCGAGTTCTTCATGGGCCTTGAAACGTTCAAGAAGACCACCGGCCAGATCCTTCGCGATCTTCGTGCCAGTGAAAAAGCCCCCGGCGAAGATTATATCTTCACCGCCGGCGAGAAAGAGTATCTTGCCTATCAGTTCCGAAAGGAACACGGCTGTCCGGTTCCTCCCTCCTTGCAGCAGGTGATGATCACCTTGCGCGATCGCTGGAACATGGATATGAGTTGGGATTTTGAGAAAAAGTGAGGATAGAGAGATGAGTCAAGATCAACTAAAAGCAAAGGCGTTAGCCTACCACATTCAAGATGGTGTTCCCGGTAAGGTTTCGGTCGTACCGACCAAACCCTGCCAAACAGCGGACGAACTGAGTCTTGCTTACACCCCCGGTGTAGCAGTCCCAGTCTTAGAGATCGCAAACAACCCCGAAGATGCATACAAGTACACCTCCAAAGGGAACCTGGTTGCCGTTATCTCCAACGGAACGGCGATCCTTGGTCTTGGAGACCGAGGAGCATTGGCCAGTAAGCCGGTTATGGAAGGAAAGGGAGTTCTCTTTAAGAGATTTGCTGACATCGATGTTTTTGACATCGAAGTCAACGAGACCGATCCGAAGAAACTGATCGAGATCATCAAAGCGATCAGTGTTACCTTCGGAGGGATCAACCTTGAAGATATCAAGAGTCCTGAGTGTTTCGAGATCGAGCAAACCCTCATCCAAGAGTGTGACATCCCAGTCTTCCACGATGACCAGCACGGAACGGCGATCATCGCCACCGCCGGTTTGATGAACGCCTGTGAAGTTGTGGACAAGAAGATTGAAGAGATCAAGGTTGTCGTAAACGGAGCAGGAGCTGCGGGAATTAGCTGTGCAAAGATGTTCCTCGCCGCCGGTGTCAAAAGAGAGAACCTGATCCTCTGTGACCGCCACGGTGTTCTTCGACGAGATCGAATGGAAGACCTCTCTCCGGAGAAGCAGGATTTCGCAATCGATACCGACTTGGAAACCCTCGCCGATGCACTCAAGGGTGCGGACGCCCTTATCGGACTTTCGGTAGCTGACGTGGTAACACCTGAGATGCTGCTTTCGATGGATCGTGATCCCGTGGTCTTTGCAATGGCAAACCCGAACCCGGAGATCAACTACGAGCTTGCGATGGCAACGCGCAGTGACTTGATCATGGCAACGGGCCGCAGTGACTACCCGAACCAGATCAACAACGTGTTGGGCTTCCCCTTCATCTTCCGCGGTGCAATGGACGTGCGTTCACGAATCATCAGCGAAGGAATGAAGATGGCAGCTGCCAAAGCACTTGCCGCCCTTACCAAGGAACCAGTTCCCGCTTCCGTTGCAAAAGCATACGGCGGAAAAGAGTTCACCTTCGGTCGCGAGTACATCGTACCCAAGCCGTTTGATCCTCGAGTCATCGAGTGGGAAGCGGTTGCTGTAGCTCAAGCCGCCTGTGAAGAGGGCTTGGCTGCCAATCCAATCACCGATTGGGACGCATATCGCGAGAGCTTGAAGAAGCGCATGGCCCACTGGTGGGAGTAAGCGATTAGATCAGTAACAAACACTACAGGCTGCCTTCGGGCAGCCTGTATCGTGATAATCGCTTTGTAATTTGAGGTTCAGTTCATCCGTTTTGTAAGAAATACTATATAGTTTTTCTTACAAAGCCTTATTCAACTCCCAAGATCTCCTTGATCCGATCCTTCGCATTATCAAGTACATTGGTGTATTGGGCATCAAGGTTCTGAAGCTGTTGATCCAAGAGCTTCATGAACTCAGGGTCTTGCTCCGGGCGCAGAACAAAGTTTGGTCCGTATTGGGCGCGAAGCTGGGCCTCTTTTTGCTGAAGGTGAGGGGCGAACTGCTCTTTCAAGCGCTCGATAAGGTCATCCTGGGTTTCGACGTATTGACCAAAAAAACCTTGTATTTGAGCCAAGAGCTCAGAGAGCTCCTCATTGTTATCACTGATCATCGCACCAAGGGCAGTTAGCTTGGGGAAGATCTCGGCATAGGTAGGAGTTCTTGGTAACGACATATTTGAAAGAAGCGTGAGAGCCATTCCCTCTTTTACAAAGGTCTTGGCATCTTCCTTGTAGGAGTCATACTTCTTTTGGGCTTCTTCAATCGTTCCATCGATATCGAGTAGGAAGGCGGCGGCGATCTGCCGTCCCTCCTTGATGTTGAGGTCTTTTTTTATCTTCGCCGGGTCCGCTTGGATCGAGTCTGCTCGTTCCATCGCGATCTCCCAAGCGGATTTAATAATTGCCATATCATTCTCCTCTTTGATTCAATCCAAAGATAGTACACTTACCTCTCTTGGACAAGTAAACGCTTTGATGATACGCTCAAAGCATGATCTGGGAGCTAACCTTAATCCATGCATTTGACCTCTTTGGGACCTTTATCTTCGCCTTGACCGGGGCGGTCAAAGGCGTTAGGTGCAAGCTCGACATTTTAGGCGTTGTCGTTTTTGCCACCACCGTCGGTTGCGGCGGTGGAATGTTCCGCGACATGCTCATCGGCGCCACGCCCGCAGCAGTCCTCGTTTCAAGTTCGTATATCATCATCTGTGTGGTTACTGGACTTTTGGTCTTCTTTCTTGCCCCCAAGATCGTCGGTCGCTGGCCCTTAATCCTCTACGCCGATGCCCTCGGCCTTGGAGTCTTTACCGCCCTTGGCTGCGCCAAAGGCGCTCTGTATGGCCTCTCCCCGATCGGACAGATCCTCAGTGGAATGTTCAGTGCGGTAGTCGGCGGAGTGGTGCGCGACGTACTTTCGCGCTCCGTTCCGACGATCCTCACCAGTGATTTCTACGCCACAGCCAGCCTCATCGGAGCTATGCTCTACATCTTTTTGGTCAAAACAAGCCTCGGTCTCTTTGAACTGTTCATGATTGTGACGCTTACAGTGTTTATCCTTCGAATCGTCGCGCTTAAACTTAATATCAATCTTCCCGTGGCCGATACTGCCTTACCGGTCGACGACCACGAGACAATGGGGAAATAAGTGATGAACCACTCCTATCCGCACTACTACGATGAGCCGTATCAAACAACCTTAGAAACCACCGTTGTTTCCGTGGATGGAACAAAGGTAGTCCTAGCGGAAACGATCTTCTACCCAGAAGGCGGGGGCCAAGGTGGGGACCAGGGGCGAATCAATGATTCGATGGTTCTTGATACGGTAAAAGGTCCAGAGGATCAAATCATTCACATTGTTCAAAACCCCGCCTTCAAAGCAGGCGAACTCGTGAGCCTCACCCTTGATTGGCCCAGACGTTATCACTTCATGAAGAATCATACCGCCCAGCACACCGCAAGCGGGATTCTGTACAAACAGTTTGGAATCGGAACGGTCAGTGTGCACCTGGGTAATGAGGTGATGACGATCGAAGTAGACCAAGAAGTCGTGGATGATTCAATCGGCTTCGAACTCCAAGGCCTTGTTAACCAAGTAATCCTTGAAGGCCATGAGGTAATGGCCGAAACTACGAGTCATGATATCGCCGAAGGGTTGGGCCTTAGGCGCTCGATTAAGGTGGAGGGAGATGTCCGACTCATCCATGTCGATGAAGTCGACACGATCGCCTGTGGTGGATTGCACGTTGCCAACACCCGGGAAATCGGGCTGTTTCTCTATCAAGGACAAGAGCGAATTCGAGGCCATGTACGGCTGATCTTCACCGTTGGAGAGGTTGCCTGGAAGCAGGTTCATCTCAATCAAATGATCGTTGACCAACTTGGGACTCTCTACTCTTCTCCTCCTTTGGCGTTGGTGGAGACTATTACCAAAGCCCATGAAGTTGCTACCGTGGAGAAAGCGCTTTTGGCTCAAGTACGAAGCAAGCTTGCTTTCGTACTTTTAGATCAAAGAATACGTCAAAGCACCGCTACAAATCCTGTCATTACCTGGGAAGTTGAAGATGAGATTACCCTCAAAGATCTTGGTATGGCAGCAGGCCAAATCGGTGAGCTCGCCCTCTGCGCCACTCAACGCCTAGAGGGCGAGAAGCTCACCTGGTTGATTGTTTTAAGCGGAGAGGTAGCTCAGAAAGCTGAGTTTATGAAAAACCGTACCGCCCTTCTTCAATCGATCAACGGTAAAGGCGGAGGCAAACCTCCGATCTTCCAAGGAGTCGGCGAGGGTGATCCCGCCGAGTTCTTTGCTCGCTTTAGAGAGTTATTGAAATGAGTGAACACCGAACAAACCCTCAAGATGGCGACCTCTCTTTCTTGGATCTTTTGAAGAAAAGTATCTGGGCGATCGTGTTGGTGATGGCGATTACCTTCACCAGCCTCTATCTCTTTAACAAGATGGGGTGGGCGGATGCCGAATACCTCCGTTTCTTCGTTGACTCCTTTGGTGCTTGGGCGGTTGGTGGGTATATCGTTGTGATGGAGCTCACGATCTTTCCGATCAGCGTAGATATGATTTGGCCGTTTGTTCTCTCGTGGTCCGTTCTCAAGGCAACCCTGGTTCTGGGAACTGCCAGTGTGATCGGGTCCTTTGGTGCCTACCTCGTCGGTCGGCTCTTGGGACACATCCCGATTATTAACAACTGGGTGACGCGCAACACAAAACCCCACACCGCGGCGATGATGAGACGCTATGGAGCTTGGGGTGTTGCGATCGGGGGCATCGCTCCGATGCCATTTTCCACGATCTGTACTTTAGCGGGCATGGCAAAACTCCCGGCGCTTCGGGTATTTCTTGCCCTTCAGATTCGCTACCTGAGGATGGGCCTGTACTTCTTAATCTTTAGCGGGATTCTCAGTCTCGGTTAAGCAGTCGATCGATCTCTTCGATTACCAACTGGGTCCTCAAAGGTGCATCGCCAACATACTCTTCAGCGTTGAGCAACTCGAGAACCTCTTCTTTGGATACAAAGGCCAATACTTCCTCATCGTTGCTTAAGGAGGTTGCAAGCGGATTCGCTTCTCCCCCTTGAACTGCTTCCCACGCCTTAAGACTGTGACTGCGGATCAGTTCGTGCATCGCTTGGCGGTCGGCTCCGCGGCGCCCAAGCTCCATCAAAAGCCGTTCGCTTGCCGCAAACAAACCATAGGCGTTGAGGTTTCGCTCCACCACGGTTTCGTGGATATTCATCCGGCTAACCGTTTTAATCGCGGTAATGAGGATCTCATCAGTTGCAAGGAAGATCTCAGGGATTGCCATTCGGCGGTTCGCCGAGTCATCCAAGCTGCGCTCCAACACGGTGGTTGCGGCGTTTTGCCAAAAGAGTTCGACGTGGGTCGAGACAAAGCGGCACAAGCTGTTGATCTTTTCGCTGTTGATCGGGTTGCGCTTAAAGGGCATCGCCGAAGATCCCACTTGCTTGGAGGCAAAGTATTCACTCCACTCACCGATCGGAGGACTCATCAACACCCGAAAGTCAAAGAAGAACTTTGAAAGAGTAGCAGCGAGGTTCGAGAGGGCATGAGCAACGCGAAGATCCTGCTTTCTTGTGTAGATCTGCGTTGAGGCCGTGTACGCCGAAAGTCCAATCTCCTGCATCACTGCTTCCTCTAACTCAAGGGCGGAAAGATCGGTTCCTTTTAATAACTCGGTGTAGCTGGCGGCGGTTCCCACCGCCCCCTTCATCCCTTTTCCGCGAATGGAGGTGTGAACATGAATCAGCTCCTCCAAGTCTTCCTTCAAATCTTGAGCACTTTGAGCAAAGCGGTAGCCGACGGTGGAGGGCTCGGCGGGTTGGATGTGGGTGAACGCCATCGTAGCAAGATCTTTATACTGCTCCATCTTCTCTTTAAATAAGAGGAGTAACTCGCTTGTCTTACTGATCGTCAAAGCCAAAGCCTCTTTGAGGCGGAGGGCATCCATGTTGTCCAAGACATCCATGCTGGTTGCCCCGAGGTGGATGATCTTTCCCCCATTCGGACACTGCTCCGCCCACGTGTGAATCTCAGCCATCAAATCGTGGTGGATCTCCGCCTCGATTTGGGTTGCCCGATCGATATCAATGTGCTCTTTGGTCGCCTCTAGTTCAGCAAGTTGCTCTATGGTGACCAACCCTGCTTGCATTTGAGCTCGAGCGAGGGCGATCCAGATCTGCCTAAGGATCGTTCGTTTATGAACTTCACTGAAGATCTGGCGCATGGCTTCGGAGCCATAGCGCCAGGTAAAGGGGGAGATGAATGTTTGATGATCAAAGCTTTGCATGGGTAAACTGTACAAGAGAGGCCTCTTGGGGTCAATCGACGTAGCGAATTGTCTCCCAAGCTTTGTTGTACATCTCAAGGTTTACTCCCAAGTCTTCCTTTAGTTCATAGTTTGCCAACTGCTCAACACTGTAGAATGCAGTGGTCGTTCGATACTGATCCGCTTCGATGTTGACCGAGGCGGGGAAGTGGAAACGATCAAGCAGCTGAGCATAGTTCTCCGGGCGGTGAATAAAGTCGATGAAGGCAAGGGCGAGTTCATAGTGCGGAGCGCCCTTGGGGATACACAGTGAGTCGAGATAGAGCGGCCCGCCCTCCTCGGGGAGGAAGAAGTCGACCTCATCCCACTTGTTCTCAGGGATCTCTTCGAAGATCGCTTCAGCGTAACCGTGGCTGACATAGTACTCGCCGCTGGCGAATCCTTTGGCAAACGCCTCGGCATCGAACTTCACCAAGTTTGGTTTCCACTGCTCTTTAACGAGCTTGCGGGCGGCTTCAACTTCCGCTGGGTTTGTCGTATTTACCGAGTAGCCCAGATGAACCAGTGCCGATCCAAGGACTTCGCGCATATCATCCATCATCACCATTCGATCCCGATAGCGGGTATCGCCAAAGATATTCCATGAGCGCTCATAGTTCGAAGCATACTTTGTGTGCACCGCGATGCCGCTTGCCCCGAGGTAGTAGGGAACTGAGTACTCCATCATCGGGTCATACGTAGCTTTGGAGAGGGCGAAATCGGTGATGTACTTGGTGTTTGGGATCTTCGAAAGATCGAGTTTTTCCAGCATTCCCAGTTTCATCATGATCGAAACGTAGTCCGCTGATGGGAAGATGATGTCATACCCGCTGCCTTGGTTTGAAGCTCGGAGCTTGGCAAACATCTCTTCGTTAGAAGCGAAGTAGTCGAGAACTACATCAACTCCGTACTCCTTCTCAAACGCTTCGATGACGGAGTCGGGGGTGTAGTACGACCAGTTGTACACATAGAGTTTCTTAGCTGCGTTTTCTCGGGTGCCCTCCTTAGTGCATCCGGCGAGCAGAAGAACGATGGCCGCCACTACGACCAAGAGTTTTGTGGTAGGTTTGAACATGGCAAACCTCCTGTTTTGTGTTATGCGGCCCGTCGAGGAGAACATACGCCATACCCTCTGACGGTGGTGGGTTTTTAGATCAGTGAACGAAGCAATATCTCTTCATATCCTTGGCGTTTTTTTAATCTGGCTCATCATTATGTTTTGAGAGGATTGAGTCAATTATCTTACCCATCATTTATATAAAAGTGTTGCCGCTTGTTCAAAGAAGAAATATTTCCGATACTCAAAGGCATGATCTACACCCAAGCTGAAACGAACCTCCACACCCATAGTTTTTACTGTGGTCATGGAGTTGGAACACCGGTTGAATATGCCCAGTTTGCCAACCTTTCGCTGCTTGGTTTTACCGAGCATTGCCCTACACCAGATAACCGTTGGGCATCGACTCGAATGGCATATCATCAGATGAGCTTATACGAAGAAGATGTTCGAATCATTGAACAAGAGGGTCTGACCGTCCTTCTTGGGTATGAGTGCGACTACCTAGATGAATACCACACCTACTATGAGGAGCTCAAAGAACGAGTCGATTGCCTGATCTTTGGAGTCCATGATTTGGCCACGAAGAAGGGGGAGGAGGATTCGATGTTTTACCGAAGACTCACCAAAAAAGACCTTTATGCCTACACCGATCTGTATATCCAAGGCTTGGAATCAAAACTCTTTCTCTTTGGGGCCCACCCCGATCTCTTTGGGTTTCACTACCGTTCTTGGGACAGCGAAGCGATTGCATGTTCCAAGGCGATCATCGAGTGTGCGATATCCAATGACATCGGCCTTGAAATCAACGGTAACGGAATGCGTAAGGGCCTCGTCGAAGCTGACGGGCAAACTCGCTACCCATACCCGGTCGATCACTTCTGGCACCTAGCGAGCACCTATCCAGCCCTTAAGGTAGTTGCCAGCAGTGATGCCCATCGCCCAAGTGACGTAACAGCAAACATCGATGAGTGCATTGATCTTGCAGAGACAGCAGGGATTACCCTTGCTTCATATCAGATGAAAGAGGGCATAACGCTTGTTCAATTGCATACAGGGAGTAACGTATGAACCAATCCTTATACCAATCAATCTTCCGTCGAAAAGCATGCCGCACGTATGATATGACTCCACTAAGTGATGAGCTCCTTGATGAGATTGATTCCGTGTTGACCTCGTTTGTTCGGTTGTATGAACAAGACACGCTTAGCTATCGAATTGTTTCCCGAGTTAAAGGACTCTTTCATGTCGCCGCTCCGCATTATCTCATCATCTCTGGCGAAGGTAGTGAAGGCGAAGAGGAGAGTGCCGGGTTTCTCTTTGAGCAACTCGCTCTTTGGCTGAACAGCCAAAACCTCGGAAGTGTTTGGCTTGGAGCATCTCGTGATGGAGAGGGTAGAAATCAAAAAGGTGACCTCATCGTCATCGGCTTTGGGAAGCCGGCGGACTCACCTCATCGAGGGCGAGAGCAGTTCAAACGAAAGCCGCTTAATGATGTTACCAATGATGTCAATGATTCACTGATCCAAGCAGCAGCCTTAGCCCCGTCGGGACTCAATAAGCAACCGTGGTATTTCCACAAAGAAGAGGACCGTGTTTTGGTCTACCTGCAAAACCTGAAGGCTCCCTTGTCACTGCTGTATACATTAACTCGCATAGATATAGGAATTGCCCTCGCTCATTACATGCTTGCATGCAATGAAGAGGGCAAATCATTTATGTTTATTCCGTCTAGTGAGCTTCCTCCTTTGAGGGGCTACACCTCATTTGGAATCATTAAATCAGACCTTCTTCAGTGAGGAACTGGGTTGCCACCTCTTCAGTGGGCCGGCCTTTGACGTCTGCCTCATAGTTAAGAGCAGCCATTCGCTCATCTCCGATCCTTCCTGCAAGGAGGTTGAGGACCTCCTCGAGCTCGGGGTGGGCATCGAGGGTAGCTTTCCGAATAATCGGGGCAGCGTGGTAGGGTGGGAAGAACCCCTTATCATCCTCCAGCACCTTCAGGTTAAACTGTTGCAGTTGCCCGTCAGTGGAGAACGCATCGGTAATATCCATGTCCCCTTGTCCGATCGCTTGGTACTTCAGGGCAACGACCATCTTAAGTGGTTCGCCCTTGAAGTTCAGCCCATACTCGGCGATGAGCCCGTCAAAACCATCTTGGCGATCAAAAAACTCATGCTCGGCACCGAAGACTAAGTTCGGAGCATACTCGGCTAAGTCGCTGAATGTTTCCATCGGATACTGAGCGGCTACTTCCGGGGTGATCGCTAAGGTGTAGGTGTTGTTAAAACCTAGAGGCTCAAGCCAGACGATATCATATCGCTTAAGATATTCGTCCTTTACTACGTTGTAGCTCTCAGTAGGATCGTTGATCACATCCATCTCCAACGTGGCGGTAAGGGCGGTACCGGTGTACTCGGGGTAGATGTCGAGCTGTTTGTTTCGCATCGCATTAAAGTTTACGAATGTGCCACCCATATTTAATTTTCGATGTACCTTCAAGTCGGTTTTTGCTTCGATCAATTGAGCGAAGATCTCTCCAAGAAGGATGTTTTCTCCAAAGTCCTTCGAACCGACGGTAATGGTGTTTGAACCAGAACAGCCGACAAAGGCAAAGATGGTAACAAGAATAAGAACGAGTAGTGTATGTTTTGCTTTCAACATTGGGTTACTCCTTTGTTATAAGCGGGCGCCCTTGGCAAGATGTTCTTCTACTTTGCCAAGGAGCCAATCAAAGAGAAGGGCACCGACGACTACTGGAATAGCCCCGATAATAATCCTTCCCATATTCTGTTGCTGGATCCCACGGTAGACGATGTTTCCTAAACCACCGGCACCGATGAGAACTCCCATGACTGCGATCGAAAGTGAATTGACCAGGGCAACTTTGATCCCTCCGAAGATCATTGGAATGGAGAGGGGAATCTCAACCTTAATAAGTCGTTGCATTCGACTCATCCCCATCCCTCGCGCCGCATCAATGATCGCTGGCGGTAGTTGAGAGAGGGCGGTGTGGGTATTCCGAACGATTGGCAAGAGCGCATAGAGCACTAAGGCACTGCCCATCGTTACATCCCCAAGACCAAAGATGATCATCAACAACGCCAACAGGGCGAGGGAGGGGATCGTCTGAATCAACTCACAGATCGTTATAATGAATGGGCCGAGGTTCTTCTTCCAATAGGAGAGAACGCCAAGGCCAAGACCGATGAAGGAAGCGATCACCACACTTACAAGCGTTATGATCATATGCTCCCCGATAGCATGCATAAGGGTACTGGTCATGAATTCCTCCTAAGCCCGCGTGGGGTCAACGTCTTTTCTAGTGCTCCCAAGCTGGTGCTAAAGAACACGGCAAGCAACGCTGAAGGAATTGCTCCAAGTAAGATATACGTTGTGTTGTAGGTCGATAGGCCGGTCCAAATCCAGTCGCCCAACCCACCGGCCCCGACCATCCCCGCTAGGGTAGCCCAGCTGACGATGTACACGGTGCTGAGGCGCACCCCGCTCATCATCGCCGGGAGGGCGAGGGGAAGTTCAACTTTGGTTAACACCTGTGATTTTGTCATTCCGATCCCTTTCGCCGCATCTTTGTAGGCGGGAAGGACTTCTATAATGCCAGTGTAGGTGTTTTGGAGGATCGGCAAGATCGAGTAGATTGTAAGGACTACCAACGCCGGGCGCTTACCGACCCCACTGATGACTAAGACAAATCCAAGCAACACTAAGCTGGGGATCGTTTGCACCGTAGCGGCAAGGGCTAAGACCACCTTCGCAATTTTTTTGTGCCGGGTGAGGGCTATTGCCAAGGGAACTGCAATCATGATCCCCAAAGTAACTGCAACAACGGTGAGCATAACGTGCTCGCCAAGACTGACCAGCAGTTTGGGAGCGTGAGAAACTAAACTGTTCATGATTACATCTCCCCCCAGAGCGCCTCACCCATCGCCTTGGCGGTTGAGGTGCGGGTGATGAGACCGGCAACACTCTTATCGTCGTTTAAAACAACAACATAGTTAAACTCACTGGCCAGAAGTTTATCCAAAGCTTCCCGCCCATCATCCTTGCGGTTGACGGTCAGTGCTTTTGGATTAACAAGGGGTGCGATCTCCATTCCCGCCTTCCCTCGTTCTTTGATCGTTTCAATGGAGATTGTTCCGAGGAATGAGTCATCGTCATCAATGACGATCAGGGAGTTTGTCTCCCGTTTCTCCATCTGCCGGATCGAGCGGAGCGTTTGAGTGTGCTTATCAACGGTCCAAACTCGTTTCTTCATCAGCTCTTCGGCAAGAAGAGGGTGGGAAGCATTCCCGTTCACCCTTCGGCCCATAAAGCTCTTGATCACATCATTTGCCGGTTTGTGCAGCATCTCTTCGGGAGTTCCAATCTGGATGATCTTTCCCTGATCCATAAAGAAGATCCGATCAGCGAGTCGAATCGCTTCATCCATGTCATGCGTCACAAAGACGATCGTTTTCTTTAACTTCTTTTGAATTCTCTTGATCTCTTCTTGAAGAGCGTCGCGGGTAACCGGATCAAGGGCACCAAATGGCTCGTCCATCAGCACGATCGGTGGAGAGGCAGCTAACGCTCGAAGTACTCCGATGCGCTGTTGCTGACCCCCCGAAAGCTCATTGGGATACTTGTGGGCGTTTTCCTCATAGGGCATCTCAACAAGGTCGAGCAATTCGCGAACGATCTTGTCAATTTCAGCTTTGCTGTACTTTAAGAGGTGAGGAACAACTGCAATGTTTTGTTCCACGGTCATATTTGGAAATAAGCCAATTTGTTGGATGACGTAGCCGATCTTGCGCCTCAGCTCAACTGCGTTGCTATCCATCACATCAGCTCCGTCAATGAAGACCGTTCCGGGCTTTGGGGGATTAAGGCGATTAATCGTTCGGAGGGTCGTGGTCTTCCCACACCCCGATGGTCCGATTAACACGGCGAACTCACCACTTTCAATTTTGAAGCTGAGGTCATCGAGGACCGTGGTAGTGCCGTACGTTTTACTAACGTTTTTAAATTCTATCATAGAGCTAAGCTCTCCTTTCTGCTCAGGTAGCAGAACTCGTTACCCTAACACATGAGTTAAACTCCTGCAAGGAAGAGGTATAAAAGTAAACTATAAGCGGTAAAACCAAACTAAAAGCAAAGAAAGCAAGAGGTTTAATTTTCAAATAAATTGAGAAAAAGGATTTAGAATCATAGTTTCATTGATGTTTCCAGCAGGAAAATGAGTGATTTTTTGCTGGAAAAATAAGTATTTATAATGGTATAGATGGTACCTCCATCAAGGGTTTTACCTTGCCCCTAATCGTGGTAGATTGAGAAAGGAAAAAGAGCAATGAAAATAGTTGAAGTCAGGACAGTGACCCCACTGCTCATTGGGCAGCTCGTTGAGGTTTGGGATAAGTCGGTAAGGGAAACCCATCTGTTTTTATCGGATGAGGAGATCCGAAACATAGCGAAGCATGTTCCTCAAGCTTTGGGTTCGATCGCTCATTTAATCATCGCCGTTACCGATGAAGAGGTACCGGTTGCATTTATGGGAATCGAAGAGAGAAAACTGGAGATGTTGTTTATCACACCTGAGTATCGAGGAAAGGGTTTGGGAAAGCAACTTCTACACTATGGCATTGAAACCTACTCAGTAAACGAGCTGGGGGTGAATGAACAAAACCCCCAGGCAAAAGGCTTTTATGAACACATGGGCTTTGAGGTGGTTAGGCGAACCGAGACCGATGAACACGGAAACCCGTATCCGATCTTGTATATGAAGTTGCTCTCATAACCTACCTGTTGATCTTCGCTTAATGCCCATGCTCCCCGCACGGCGCTCCGCCCTCTTTGAGGTCACCGGCGGCGTACGCTTGGGCTACCTCGTTGGCCTCTCCAGCTGCACCGATGATCACTTCCATCTTGTGCTCATTGAAGATATCAACTGCGCCTTGGCCCATGCCTCCGCTGATGATTACATCTACTCCAAGTTCGTGAAGGAAGTTGGGTAAGAACCCTGGGCGATGGCCGGGGTTTGGTACGGATTCAGTGGCTGTAATCTTTCCCGCTTCGATCGTGAACACCTCAAAGGTGTCACAGTGTCCAAAGTGGGCACAGACCTCTTTGCCCACGCTTGCAATTGCAATCTTCTTCATAGTTGCTCCTTATACAAATTCTAGAATCCCGCCAGTTGGAAGATACTCAAGTGAATCTTTCATATATTCTTTGAGGATTTGATAGCTTGTCTCTCCGGTACAATGACCGGTGTAAAAGATCGCCCCGCTCGATAAAAGAAGAGTTGCGATCTCTTTGAGCATGTGAAACTCTTCGCTCTTATGGGGGTCTACTGAGGAGAGGTGAAACCCTCCGATAACTCGAGTAGGGTAGAGCCCACGAAGCGTCTTATACTGCTCAACGATATTTACGATGCCCCGATGACTACAGCCACTGATGAGGACTCGCTCATCCCCCTCTTCGATGCCGAGGTAGTGTTCATGTTCAAAGGGATCAACCC
>CAYUHP010000036.1:0-15745 GCA_964444595.1 uncultured Sphaerochaeta sp.
CCGGTGATGGAAGCGGGGTTTGCTTCAATCTCTTGGGGCGTTCCCTGGGCGGTTATCGTGCCGCCATGGACGCCGGCTCCCGGGCCCAAGTCGACCACCCAATCCGCTTCGCGGATCGTCGCTTCATCGTGTTCGACGACCAATACGGTGTTGCCCAAGTCGCGTAAGCGCTTAAGTGTATCGATTAATTTTTGGTTATCTCGCTGATGAAGACCGATCGAGGGCTCATCCAAAACATACAACACGCCGCTGAGGGCGGATCCTATTTGGGTAGCAAGGCGAATCCGTTGCGCCTCACCGCCGCTTAACGTGGCGCTGGAGCGGTCTAAGGTAAGGTACGTCAAGCCGACATCTCGAAGGAACAAAAGTCGAGCGCGAATCTCTTTGAGTACCTGAGCGGCTATGATCGTTTGACTCTCATTGAGGGTGAGATGGTCAAAGAACTCCTTGGCCTTGGCCACACTATGTCTCGTTGCCTCCATGATCGAGATCCCTTGGATCGTTACTGCCAAAGCTTCGGGTCTCAGTCGTTCACCGTGACACGCCGGGCACACGTTCGTTGTTTGAAAGCCGTTCATCCACACTCGAATCTGCATACTCGGCGTTTCATAGTAGCGTCTTTGCAGATCAGGGATGACTCCGGGATACGGTTTGGCTACGTGAATCGTTCGATTGCCTTTGTCCCGAACATACTCAACCATCACCTGATCTTCGGTTCCCCAGAGGATTGCATGGAGTTGCTCTTCACTGAGTTCACTGAAGGGAGTATCCATCGTAATGCCTAAGTGATCGGCAAGGGCGGAGAATTGACTTCTCGCCCACTGTGCTTCGGGGTTCATCGTTGCAATCGCCCCTTCATTAAAGCTTTTACTAAAATCGGGGATGATCAGATCGGGGTCAAACTCTGTTTTAAAGCCCAACCCATTACACTCGGTACACGCCCCAAACGGGTTGTTAAAGGAGAAAAGGCGGGGCTCCAACTCAGGCAGCGTAATTCCGCAGTGAGGGCAACTGTTACGCTCACTGTAGATCTCTTCATGCACAGAATCCCCGTCCCCGAGAAAGGTGATCTTCACCAAACCTTGGGTCATCTCGATCGCAGTTTCGATCGAAGAAGCCAATCGCGATCGGATATCGTGTGAAAGAATCAATCGATCGACGATGATATCAATGGAGTGCTTGATTTGTTTATCCAAACTGGGCAAACCATCCTCCAAGTCGATTTGCTCTCCATCGACTACTACTCGTTGATACCCTTGGGCCTTGGCATCCTCAAAGACCTTTCTAAACTCCCCTTTTTTGCCAATTGCCACGGGGCTACTGACGATGATTCGACTTTGATCTTTCGCTTTGAAGATCGCATCGATGATCTGATCAACGCTCATCTCGCTGATCTCGCGGTGACAGACGTGACAGTGCGCCGTTCCGACTCGAGCCCATAGAAGGCGGAAATAGTCATAAATTTCCGTCACCGTTCCTACGGTAGAACGGGGGTTTCGTTGCGTCGAGCGCTGTTCGATCGCAATCGCCGGCGAAAGACCCTCCATGTAATCAACATCCGGCTTATCCATCTTATCGAGGAACATCCGGGCATAGGAGGAGAGCGACTCAACGTAACGGCGTTGGCCTTCGGCAAAGATCGTATCAAACGCCAACGAGGATTTTCCGCTGCCGGAGAGTCCGCTGATAACGATCAATTGATTCTTGGTGAGGGTAAGGTCGATATTTTTTAAGTTGTGCTCGCGAGCACCTTTAATGACGAGTTTATTTTGCATTTCGAATCGCTTCCAACAACGCATCTTTTGCTTCTTCAGCAGTGATCTTCTTACTGAGTTCTCCCTTCTCATAGAGGAAGATTGCATTTCCGATCCCGGTAATCGCCACATCAGCAGCTTTGGCTTCGCCGGGGCCATTTACCTGACAGCCCATGATTGCAACGGTCAGATCTTTGTCGATCGCCAAAAGATCCTCCTCCACGGAGGCAAGAAAGCCCATCGAATCAAAGGAGTGGCGACCGCATCGAGGACACGAGACGATTCGGATGCCCTTCTTTCTCAGTCCGAGGGTTCGAAGCAGTTCCACTCCTGCTTGAATCTCCGTTTCAATCTCCCCGGTAATGGAGATCCGCAACGTATTGCCGATCCCTTCACTGAGGAGGGTTCCCAACGCCCATGTTGAACGCGTTACTGCCGAAACGACCGAGCCAGCTTCCGTTACACCGAGGTGAATCGGATAGGAGCTTTGTTTGGCAAAGAGGCGGTTCGCCTCCACGGTCAGATCGGTATCACTGCCCTTTAGGGAGACAACGGTGTTGGTGAAACCAAGAGCCTCAAACCAGGAGAGGTACTCAAGTGCGGTATCACTCATCAAGTGAGCCGGTGATTGGGCTTCCTTTCTGGGAAGCGAGCCGCTGTTCAATCCGATACGAATGGCGATGTCATGGTCTTTTGCCGCCCGAACGACCTCGTCGACTTTCCACCTCGAGCCGATATTGCCGGGGTTGATTCGTATCTTATGCGCCCCCGCCTCGATCGCATCGATCGCCAGGAGGTGATCAAAGTGGATATCTGCAACGATGGGGATCGGGGATGCTTCACAAAGGTATCTAAAGACTTTGTGATCATCCTTAGAAGGGTAACTAAATCGAATAATATCGCAGCCCATCGTATTGAGCTTACCGATTCGCCGAAGCAGCGCCTCGGCTCCCCTACCATCAATCGGCAGGGCATCATCATACATCGTTTGAATGAGAATTGGCTCTCCTCGCCCGATCACTTGGTTTCCTATATGTACAAGATGAAGGTCGTTCATCGCTTCTTACTCCTTGGTTTGAGTGTACTAAAGCTTTTGAGTTTTGAACAGTGATACTACACGCTTGTGTAGGTTATCGCACCTCTACTAACAGCCGGGCAACTTGGACTGTTTCTTCGGCGATTAAGGCATACGGCTCGTAGGGAGCGAAGAAGAGAAAGTGGGAGGGATCTAACTTTGCGGTTGCCGTAATCCCACTTGACTCAAGGTGGATAAACCCATTGATATCCCGCTCTTGATTAACCGCCCCCTCAGGATAAGTTGAACACACAAGGACACTTCCCGCTTGGACAAGGAAAACCGTTGCATAGTGACTGTGGGCGGAAAACCTTCCATCAAAACCCTGCGGACCAATTGTTTCATAGGTTACTTCGGGAAGTTCAAAGATGTGGCGGTAATGGTCAAGTGACTCAATGGTGTCGTAGATCATAGAACTACCCTAAAGATTGTCATAAGATATTGCAAGGTCAAGGTTGTTCATCTACCCTATCTTTATGAGAAAGATTGCAACCTATCAAAGTCCGTTAGGTCCGATGTACTTCATTGAAGAGGATGAAGCGATTATCGAAGTCGGCTTCGGTTCCCAAAATGCTACTGACTCCTCTCCTCTTTTAGCTGAGGCAATTCGTCAGATGGAAGCGTACTACCGCCACGAGTTGACCGAGTTTGACCTCCCGCTTCGAGCCTTGGGCACCGAGTTTCAAATGAAGGTGTGGAAAGCTCTCCAAACCATTCCCTATGGAGAGACCTACTCCTACCAAGATATCGCCCGAATCGTCGGGAATATCAAAGCGGTTCGCGCCGTCGGCGGGGCGAACAACAAGAACCCGATCTCCATCATCATCCCCTGTCACCGAGTGATCGGAAAGAATGGGAAGATGGTTGGCTACGGTGGGGGCTTGGATAAGAAGGAGTGGCTCTTGGCATTTGAAAAGCGGACATCATAAGATGTCCGCTTGAATCCCGTTGTTCGGCTTGTTCTGTTTATTGCAACGCAAGTAAGCTGAAGACGAGGGTAAAGAGGGCTACCGTTTCTACGATACCGATGACGATAAAGTAGTTTGCCGTTCCCTTTCCGGTTTCTGCCAACGCGTCACATGCGGCGGCTGCAGCTTTACCCTGCATGTAAGCCGAAAGTCCGATCGCCAGACCCCCGAGGACTCCAACATACAGAGCCAAGGTTGAAGCGATACCGGCGGCGATTGCGGCAGCGATGAAGTTCATCAACAAAAAGCCATAAATCGTCTGGGTCAAGGGAGCACCAGCGAATGCAACCATGATGAACGGAGCGGGCTTGTTTTCAACATAGCACTTTTTCCAGCCACCAACCGCTGCCATTGAAGCGATTCCGGCACCAAGTCCGGATCCGAGAGCAGAAAGGGTCAGAGCCGCTGCCATTCCGATAAATTCCATGTTAACCATCTATTTCTCCTTGTGTTGTTCCAAACAACGGTGAGGTGTTTATTCTTCCACCGTTTCTTCAAACGGCTGATATTGAATTCCAGTCCACTCCATCCCGAGCTGACCGGAGAATTCCAAGAGATTCAAACGCACGCCGTGAACCACGACGCTGAGCAAACCCATGACCAAGTTAAGACCATGGCCGATAACCAAAACTAAGATTCCTGCCGGAAGGGCAAAACCTTTGAGCAATCCACCGGCCATCGCATTAAAGGATTGGGCGATTGCAACCGAGGCCATCCCGACGGCGAAGAGGCGGATGTAACTCATGATGTTACTGAACGCACTGATCGTATCCAAAAAGGTCGTAAAGAACCCGGCCAATCCGCCTTTGACTCCATCGCCAAAGGAGATCCCCGGTCCTTGAGCTCCAAAGAGCAGGACTGCGACAAACGCAATTCCGACCGTGGCAAAGAGGGCCATCACATTTACTTCCGTTCCGATGACCAGCAGCAACACGATGTAATACAACGCCAAAAGGGCGATCAGCCAACTCAAATCCGCCACCAACGAAAGATCTTTGTTTCGGGCTTTGTGCACCACGTTGATGATACACGCAAGCGAAAGCTGGATCGTTCCGATGATGAAGGTAAACTTCATCACGGTGTTTTGTGCCGAGACGGTACTCACCCCAAAGAGTTCCGGGTAGTTAGAAATTTGAGGGATCACTAACTTCTGTAAGAATGGGACAGATTGAAGGATCTCAATCGAACCAAACCAGGTACCGGTTATCGAACCCCAAAGAATTGTGGCGATCGATAGTACATAGACAAGCATCACCAGCGTATTTGCCTTTTTCAATGAAAGATGGATCGAGGCGGCAAGGATTAAGAAGATAATTCCATACCCGGCATCACCGACGATCATGGCAAAAAAGAGGGTGAAGAAGAGAAGGAACCACGTTGAGATATCATATTCACGGTATCCCGGAACGGTACCGAGGATATCGAAAACTGGCTTGATGATTCCAAACCCTTTCTTGTATTCAACAAGGGTGGGAACATCTTCATCATCTTCGGAAATCTCTTCCAAGAGATACGCCCATCCGTTCTTCTTCGCCAGGGCTTCAAATTGTTCTTGAACCTTGGTCGGAAGATATCCGCTCAGGTAGGCAAGTTCATCATCGCCAACGAGGGAAGCTTCCACCTCCTCAAAGACGAGGTTCATCTCCAGCACACTCAGATACGTCTTGATACTGTCGAGGTAGGCCAAATTGCGCTTGAGGCTTTTGTCGATCTCTTCCAGTTTACCCTCGCTGTGAGCAATTGACTGCAAAAGCGAAGAAAGGCGGTGATCAGTAAAGCTCACCGGTACTGCCCCACTTGTTGCAGGAAGCGTTTGGCCGATCGTGGCGATCGCTTTCATCGTTCCTTGGTACGCTACTTCGTAGTAGGAAAGATCAGCGCCAAGATTGGAAAGGTCTTTCTTGTCGATGAGATAGAAGAAGAGTTCATACCCCTCCTCTTTCAAGGCGGCAAGTGCTTGAGGGTCAAAATCACCCCAAGGCCTCAACGTTTCGGCAAGAAGGAGCTCTTGATCCCGTTTCTGAATCAGCTCACCTTGATCTTTAAGAAGAGAATCCAAGTGAGCGATCGCTTCGACCACCGCTTCACGGCTGAGGATCTCTTGCTTGACTGGGTTCTTTTTATCGACCAATTCAGAAAGAATAGATAAAACTCGTTTTACCGTATCGATTTGCTCAAGGGAGCCTCCTAAAGGAGCAGTACTTCTACTCACATGAAGGACTCCTGCCTTGCGAAGGGCTTTGAGCATCGTTTTCGTGTTGGAGCTTTGAACCACGATATAGGTTTTTTTCATCTCTGCTATCATCGTTAGGCTCCTGCTACCAATTTCTTCTTGGCGATCTTACCGCGCACTACAGCGGCGGTCTGTTGATCACCCAGATAGATTCCGATCAATCGAATATATTCCTTTGCTTCGGGGATCTTCACTTTTTCAAAGAGATTCACCCGTTGACTCGTTGTTCTGAGCTCCTTGCCCAACAGCTCAATTTGTTCGTTGAGGGTGGCAATGAGCGCATCGAACTGGGCAACTTCTCTTAAGAAGCTCGCACCCTTATCGATCCACAGCGGATAGATAAGCGGATCATATTCAATATGCTTAAAGGTTAACTCCTTAAAGGTGGGGATGATTACCCCCGCGATATTACTCTTACCCTTAAGGATCGTATCAATTTGAACAAGTGGGCGAAGGTCATAGACTTCATTCTCGGCGTAGACCGCGATCCAGCGCTCTACTTGAGCGATGAGCGCGGCTTGCTTCGCTTGATACTCAACGATCTCATTTTCAATTTGGCGAATCACCAATTGAAGCTGTTGTTTTTTGAGCATCAACGTCGGAAGGTACCGTTCGTACTGCCTGAGTCGGTCTTTTTGGACTTTCAGTTCATTTTTTGTCAGTTTGACAGCCATGAATGCTCCTTATTCACCGAGACTCTTCGGCCAACGAGCACGAATCAAGTCACTGCGGAGGCCCGTTTCATTGGGTTCAAAACAATCGGCTAAGATCACCCAGCCTAAATCCAACGCTTCTTCCAAGGGGATGTTGACCGAAAGGTCCATCATCTTCTCTTCAAAGAGAGTTCCATACTTCAGTAACTTCTCATCCCACTCACTCATCATGAAGCCCATCGATTGTTTTTCAAGCGCTTCTTTGAAGGAGGCGTAGAGGCGGATCATTCCGTCCATCAACGCGCGGTGGTCATCGCGGGTTGCACTGTTCACTTGCTGCTTCAAGCGCGAGAGGGAACCAAATGGCTCGATCCTTCCGCCCTTGAGGTAGTACTGACCTTCAGTGATGTAGCCGGTGTTATCAGGTACCGGGTGCGTCACGTCATCACCGGGCATCGTTGTAACGGCAAGGATCGTAACCGATCCGGCTCCTTCAAAGTCAACCGCCTTTTCATAGCGGGAGGCGAGCTGACTGTAGAGGTCGCCGGGGTATCCGCGGTTAGAGGGAACCTGGTCCATCGTAATCGCCATCTCTTTCATCGCATCAGCAAAGTTCGTCATATCGGTTAACAAAACCAGAACTTTCTTTCCGTCCAAGGCAAACTTCTCACCGACGGCGAGGGCCATATCGGGAACAAGCATACACTCAACGGTTGGGTCACTGGCGGTATGAACGAACATAATCGTCCGATCCATCGCCCCACCCTCCTCCAAGGTGTCCTTGAAGTAGAGGTAGTCATCGTACTTAAGACCCATTCCGCCCAAGATGATTAAATCTACCTCCGCTTGAAGGGCGATTCGAGCAAGCAGTTCGTTGTACGGTTCACCACTGACGGAGAAGATCGGGAGCTTTTGACTTTCAACAAGGGTGTTAAAGAGGTCGATCATCGGTAGTCCCGTGCGAATCATATTCCGAGGAATAATTCGTTTAGCGGGGTTTACCGAAGGGCCGCCGATATCGATCAGATCTTCGGTCAGTTCGGGTTTGTTATCCCGAGGGGATCCCGTTCCGTCAAAGACTCGGCCCAAAAGGTTTTCCGAAGAGGAAACGCGCATCGGGTTGCCTAAAAAGCGAACATGGTCGCCGGTTGAGGTTCCCGTGGCACCACTGAAGATCTGCAAAGAAACAAGATCTCCATCCAGCTTAATGACGTTTGCAAAGGAGGTGGAACCTTTACTGGTTACCAAGGCAAGTTCGCCGTTCGCAACGCCTTTGGCCCGAACGGTAATGACGTTTCCGACGATTGATTCAATCTTTGAATATACTTTTTGCATCCTCTTCTCCCTTACACCAATGCCTTGAAGGCTTTATCAAGAGCGACCTCGGCCTCTTTGAACTCGTTTGATTCCCAGTGCGTATTATTCCAGTCCAAGAAGAGCTGGCGAAGGTTGTTAAATACCCGTCGGACATCGCTCTTGGAGTCAAATTTCATGGGGAGGTTCATCAAGGTATGAAGCTTGGTAAAGATGTGTTTCTGTCGCTCGGGGGCTACCGAAGCATCGATCGGATCGAAGGAGTTCTGCTGCAGATAACACGTATCAAGCAACTCACCCATCTGGTAGGTAACGTAGTCATTGATGCTGGTTCCCTCTTCACCGACAACTTTCATCATCTGATTTACTTCACTGGAGGCGTGGAGGGTTCGGCGCATCTGATCAACCCAGGACTTGTCGATCATCCCGGTGTACTTGGACCATGAGGTCAATGGATCAATCGCCGGGTACTTACGCGCATCGGAGCGTTCGCGGCTGAGGCCGTGGAATGCACCGACAACTTTCAGCGTTGCTTGGGTTACCGGCTCTTCAAAGTTACCGCCGGCCGGGCTCACCGTTCCGCCGATCGTAACTGATCCGATCTTCCCGTCGTTCAGCTTAACGATTCCCGCTCGCTCATAAAACTCGGCGATTCTACTTTCCAGGTATGCGGGGAACGCCTCTTCACCGGGGATCTCCTCCAAGCGACCGCTCATCTCGCGCATCGCCTGCGCCCAGCGACTCGTTGAGTCGGCAAGCAGAAGGATATCAAGACCCATCTGCCGATAGTACTCGGCGATGGTAACTGCGGTATATACACTCGCTTCGCGGCTGGCAACCGGCATTGAAGAGGTATTACAGATAATAATCGTTCGTTCCATCAATGATCGACCGGTTCGCGGGTCGATGAGTTCGGGGAACTCCTTCAAGATTTCAACAACTTCACCTGCTCGCTCACCACACGCGGCAACGATAACGATATCCACGTCGGCGTTTCGGCTGGTGAGGTGCTGAAGAACGGTCTTTCCGGCTCCAAAGGGACCGGGGGTACAGAACGTTCCGCCTTTTGCTACCGGCAGCAGCGTATCGATGATTCGAATCTTCGTCGTCATCGGATCGATGGGGCGAAGTCGTTCGCTGTACAGCTCGATCGCTTTCTTAACTGGCCAGCTAAAGACCATCGAAAGCTCAAACTTCTTCTTTTTGGAATCTTCCAGCGTGTAGATGTGATCGCGGGTCTTATAGCTTCCCGCCTTCTTTACCATCGTAACAGTAAAGGAGCCGATAAAATCAAAGGGAACCATAATCTGGTGGGTAAACAGACCCTCCGGTACTGTTCCAATTGTATCGCCGGCTTTAACCACATCCCCAACCTTGACCGTTGGAGTAAACTCCCAATCGATATTGGGCAGGGCTTGAAGGTACACTCCTCGTTGGAGGAAGAAGCCACACTGCTGGGCCAACTCCGGCAAGGGGTTTTGAAGCCCGTCATAGATTTGAGTCAACAGGCCCGGGCCAAGTTCGACACTGAGCATCTCGCTGGTGAACTCAACCTCGTCGCCGACAACGATTCCGCCGGTCATCTCAAAGACTTGCAAAGCGGCGACGTTGCCATTAATTCGGATTACTTCACCTTTGAGACGAATGTCGCCCTGGTGGATGTATCCAACTTCGTTTTTTGCTATCACGCCATCAAACTCGACATTAACCATGTTTCCATTCACGCCGAGGACGCGTCCTGTGTTGCTTGCCATATCCAACTCCACTACATCTGGTCTATTTCTGAACGTAAGGTGCCGAGGAGGGTTTCAAAGGTTGCCTGGCCAACCTCTTGGGTAAAGGTAGTTACCCGCTGCAAAATCAATAACTTCAGTGCGTAGCCCACCAAGGCTTTGAACTCAAACACTTTCATTCCCACCAACTCATCAACTTTCTTCCATTGAAGCGTAAGGAGCTTCAACTCCGCTTCCAATGGGTTGGTTAAAGCCAACAACTCTGAAGCGAGATGCTCTATTTCATGGGAATGTACTTCGCTCTGAAGGGTTTCATCACGAGTAAAGCCAAGGCGCTTTTGGCGCTCCTTGGCAAGAGAGTGATTCAACTCAGTTACAAAACGCTGGTAATTCTTCGCCAATGAATGGGTTTGCTTTTTTCCTTCCAGCACTCCACTCAATGTTTCCCAATCACGTTTATTGAGATGCTTCTCTGCTTGAGTGAGAAATAACTCAAGCGTTATCGGCATGGGCCGATCAAGGCGCAAGAGAGGAAGTGTTGGTGCAAAATAATAATACGAAGCCACCGCGTAACCCTAAAATACTCGCTCATACAATGCGGGGGCAAGGTATGGCTGTAAGAGAGAAGCGAGCTCGCTTGCTTTATAATCGTAGAAGTACGAACCATCTTTGGCTACAATTCGGAACCCTGACTCTAAATCTTCGTGGGTTTTCAACTCAAGTCCATCTTTGAGCTCTTTGGCGAGGGTAGCTTGCAGTTCATCGGCTAAGGTATCGAATGTTTTTTGTTCGACTTCGATGTTCACCTTTCCATCACTCGCCTCTAACGCTTTGGTTAAGAGAAGGATAAGATCTTTCCCACTGAGGGCTTTGGCGGACTTATCAACAAGAATTCGACCAAACTGTTCTTCAACGGAACCTTTTAACGCAAGGAGAAGATCACGGCCGGCTTGCTTTAATGCTTTCTCACCACTTTGGTTAGCCATAGCAATTTTCTCTTCGGCTGCGGCGGTAATCGTAGCGGCTTGCTCTTGAGCTTTGGCAATGATGGCGTTTGCTTGTTCTTCAGCCTTTTGAAGAATGGAAGCCGCTTCTTTCTTTGCAACTTCGACGCCATCCTTTCGAATCGAAGCAACTAAATCTTGAATCTGTTGAGCCATGTACATCCTACCTTCTTTCATCTGGTAATTAATTCGCCATCATTATCTACGAATGCCGATAAATGCTCAAGGGCTCTGAAGTGAAACCCCATGAGATTCCCCTTAAGGGGTGGAGGCTGTTATGTATTTCCTAGCAAAAAAAGAATCAAAGGCGGCTTTGTATACGACAAATGAGGAAGCGCAACGTTTCCTATTCACACTCCACGCCAAACTTTCCAACCAAGAGGTAGTCATTCTCGATTACCTTCTCGAACCAAACAGGTGCCAACTTCTCTTAGAGACAAAAAAGACCGTAACACTACCTACCTTTCATCTTAAACCGATCGCCAAAGAGGAGCTGTTGTGGTTCTTTTCCGCACTCAGTCCAAAAGGAAAAACCTATCCCTACAGTGGACTGTACGAGTGTTACTTCATCTCCACATGCTTTTGTGAGCTGGGCAAGGTGAGTACAACTCCCCTTCCCTATACATTAAAAGAGGTGTTGCGTGTTAAGAACGATCGCGCTCGATGAGGGTTCGAACTCCTTCGACTGCTAGACGAATCACTTCACTGGTGTCGTGGACGATCGGGTTGGAAAGACCTGCTTTCTCACGTTCTTGGTTACCCACCACAAAGAACAACGACCCTACCCGAACGCGTAAGTACGCAGCAACGGTAAAGAGGGCGGCACTCTCCATCTCGCTGGCAAGAACTCCTAAGCGCTTATACGCTTCCCACTTGTTCTCCAGCTCGTAGAAGACCGGCATGAGGGAGGGGTCGTGCTGACCGTAGAAGGAGTCTTTACACTGAACAACGCCGGTGTGGGCCTTTTTACCCATAGCTAGGGCAGCGCTCCGCAGTGCATCCACAACCTCAAAGGTCGCTACCGCGGGAAACTCAATCGGGGCATACTCTTTACTGGTGCCTTCGGCTCGGACACTAGCCGTTGCGATGACGACATCACCACCGATCACCTCAGTGTCGATTCCTCCGCACGTTCCCATCCGAACAAACGTATCAGCGCCGCAGCGATAGAGTTCTTCCATCGCAATTGCTGCTGAAGGCCCGCCGATTCCCGTCGAGGTAATGGAAACTTTTTCTCCGTTTAGGTAGCCGGTATAGGTCAGGTATTCACGAACATCCGCCACTTGTTTGGCATCATCCAAATGAGCGGCGATGAGCGGAACTCGCTTGGGATCTCCGGGTAAGATCACATATCGCCCGACATCACCGTTCTTAATACCGAGGTGATACTGAACACCGCTGCCATGGGTATAATCACTCATATCGACTCCTTATCGCTCATAGTTTACAAGAACACATACGTTTTTCCCATCCCTCCATCCTCGGGAAGGGCAAAGCGATAGTCGCTCACCGAGCGATGGGTTCTGAGCAGTTGCCCGATCCCCTGACTGAGGATTCCATCGCCGTAGCCGTGGATGATGCCAAACGTAGCCACGTTGTTTAAGAGCGCCGCTTCGATATTTTGCTCCACCGCTTCAAGGGCTTCTTCTAAGGTGAAGCCGCGTACATCCAACTCCTGCTTCGCTCGGCGGGTAGTTGCGGTATAGGAAATGTGAACGGTAGGTTCTTTTTTCTTGGGTAGATAGAGCTCATTTGCTTTGAGTTTCATCCGCATTGAGCCCACGGCAACCAGATACTGGTTCCGCCCCTCTTTCTTGAGGATCGTTCCCTCGCGCTTCGAAGGGCCACACAGAACATCCATACCAACCTCAAAGGTGGTGGGGTGTTCAAAGGTCTCCTCTTCTTTCAGAGAGGTTTCTTCTTCAAGGATGCGTTCATCCAACTCATGAAGATAGGTCTTAACCGCTTTCGTCTTTTCAGAGGTGAGTTCGCCTTCGCGAATCTCGGTGACCAACCTCTCTAACCGTTGTCGGGCTCGGGTGGTAAAGCGACTGAGGCTGCGGACCTCCTCCTCTTTTAGATGGCGCTCCTTTTGCTTCAACGTCAGAGCCTTTAAGGTAAGATCCCGACTGATGGTTTTGTTTTGATCCTCTTTCACCGCAAGAGCTTTGCTGCGCTCTTCAACCAATCGGCGCTCCTCCTCCAATCGCTTGAGTACGGTGGAGATCTCTAGGCGGTCACTGCCCAAAAGTTCTTGGGCGCTCATAAGAACTTCTTTTGGAAGGCCCATCGCCTGGGCGGTCGCCAACGCATGGGATTGGCCGATGACGTTTGGAATGATCGTAAAGGTTGGTTTGCCGCTCGCTTCATCAAACTCCATCGCCGCATTCATGATATTCGCCTGTGAATAGGCGTACTCCTTAAGCAGGCCATGGTGGCTGGTTACCAAAGTGAGTCCGCTCTTCTTCAACGTATAAGAAAGAATCGACTGAGCCAGAGCCGAACCTTCGACCGGATCGGTGCCGCTGCCCAACTCATCTAAGATAACCAAGGAGCGTGGTGTTAAGGTATTGAGAATCGTTGCAATGTGACTCATGTGGGCACTAAAGGTGGAAAGTTCCTTCTCGATCGATTGCTCATCACCGATATCAGTAAATACTTGGTCAAAGAGCGGAAGGCAGCTACCCTCCTTCACCGGCAGATATCCACAGTATTGGTTAAGAAGCGCAAAGAGACCGAATGTTTTTACGGTAACGGTTTTTCCTCCGGCGTTGGGCCCGGAGAGAACAACCGCCTTGATTCCCTCTTCAAGGATGATTGTAATCGGGATCGCTTTCTGTTTGAGAAGGGGGTGGCGAGCATCGAGGAGGCGGACCACATTCTTGGTATATTGGACGTGCGTACATCGATTCTCAAAGGCCCACCGACTTAGGGCATAGTAGCCATCACCAATGCCCACCATGTCGAGGAGTTGGTGAAGAAGCTCTTCATTTGCTTTGACCATCAAGGTGATTTCATGGAGGATTTTAGCGATCTCAACGAGGATCTTGTTGTTTGCCAAGAGAACGGAGTTGTTCAGATCAACAAGGGCAAACGGCTCCATAAAGACGGTTTGCCCGCTGGAGGAGACTGAGGAGATATACCCTTTCACGTTATTTTTATGCCCATCCTTGATCGGGATAACTAACCGCCCATCTCGGAGGGCTTCCACATCGCTTTGGACGTAGAGGCGGTGTTCGTTGATAAAGGAGGAGCAATAGGAGGAACGCCTGTGTCGAACGCTCTCAAGCTCCTTGTAAAAGGGCCGAAGACGCGGATGGTTCTCGCGAACATTTCCGCTCTCATCAAAGGTATCAAGAATTGCATCTTTCAAATCGACGAGGGAGGGATTAAGCGGATGGGTAACTAAGTGGGCGATCGATCGGGTTTCATCTTGACCAAGAAAGGTAAAAAACTCCTCGGCCGATCGAAGGTAAGACGCCAAATCCAACAGCTCTCCCCCTTCCAAGGAGGGAGAGGGTTCATCGAGGGAGAGGAATAAGTCAGTAACGGAGGGAAACGTCGAAAGCAAGGGAAGGCCGTCTTGTTCGAAGAAGCCAAGCAGATCGGAGATATACCCTTGGCGGGTGGTCAGTTCATCCTCTTCTAAAGCAAACGCAAGCGAGTCAAGAAATGCCCCACCCTCGTCGCTGAGGGAGAAGCTCTTGACCATCGCCTGGACTTTCGCGAACTCAAGATCTTCAAGACTCTTCAAGATCATAACTCGCTCCTCGCTGAATCCACGCTTCGCTGCGTTCATTCTTTGAAAGGTAATCGGGGGTGATCATATCAAGCGATTCGATCATCCGCAGGTATGATTCATAGCGATCAAAGAGGATCTCTTCCTCCTCAACCGCTTCTTTTACTCCACACCCCGGCTCTTCAAGGTGCAGGCAGTGTTCAAAGTGACACGGATATTGAGCAAACTCAGGAAATGCCAACTGAAGGCGCGAACGCTCGGTGTGAGGAACAAAGATCTCCCGTACTCCCGGGGTATCTACGATTGTCAGGGCATCTTTGCGAATCAAAAGAGAGTGGTTGGTTGTGTGGCGACCACGATCATACTTTGTTGAAAGTTCATCGGTTCGTTGCTCGGTTCCAAGCAGCGCATTGATGAGGGTTGATTTTCCGACTCCGCTTTGGCCGATGAAGGCAACGGTTTTATCGGTGATGAGGGTGATGAGTTTATCGAGGTTCTCTCCGGTTTCGGCACTCACGCTGAGGGTTTTATAACCCAACTCCCCATAGTGCTCAAAGCGAAAGATCTCCTCTTCATCCATCTGTAAATCACACTTATTCAGAAGGACAATCACCTCGACATCGATCGCCGACGCGATTACCCGATCGATGAAGCGGGGGCGAAAGGGAGGATTGGCCGCTGAAGTCACACAGATGATCGCATCCATGTTAGCTACAACGGTTTGGTTGGCTTTGCCCTTGGTGTTCCAGCGCTGGAAGGAGTTTCTTCGCTTTAAGCGGCGGGTGATGAGGCCCTCGTCGGTTCCGGTAACGACGAAGTTCACTCGATCGCCGACGGCAAGCGGGTTGTACTCACCCTCCACACCCTCAAGCTGTTTGCCTTTGATTCGACAAAGAAGGTGCTCGCCGTCACTTTCAACGGTATAAATGTTATTGATTCCTCGCACGATGAGGCCGATTCGTTCTTTCATATCTTCACTGTACAACCTTCTCTTCACTCTTGACAACCTTCCATTTCTTGCTACGGTGTGATCATGTACTCATTCACCCACTGTAAAGAGCCCTCCTGTCCGCGCTATGCCACAAGCCTCAGTGCATATTGCTTGCTTCATGAGCCAAGCCAAGATTATATCTCCACGCTCAGTGAACCCGCCTTTGACAGTGTGAGTTTAAGCAATTTGGTCTTACGCGACAGTGACCTCACTCAAAAAATGATTACCGGCTCGCTCTTCAGTTACTCCACGTTCCGTAATGTTTCCTTTAATAAAACGAC
>CAYUHP010000037.1:0-1820 GCA_964444595.1 uncultured Sphaerochaeta sp.
TCGCCCATCTGCACGCTTTGACTTTCAAAAAATAGGCGGGCAACGTATACTGGCTCAAGGAGGAATGGATGCAGTACTTAGGAGCAGTCGATCAGGGGACGACCAGTACCCGATTTATCATATTTGACCAGGGGGGAGCAATCGTAGCTTCTCATCAAGTAGAACACTCACAAATCTTTCCCCAACCGGGGTGGGTTGAACACGATCCGATGGAGATTTGGGCCAACACCCAACTCTGTATCACTGAGACACTGAAGAAAGCTCGCCTGAAAGGCAAAGACTTAGCCGGTATTGGGATCACCAACCAGCGCGAGACGATCGTGGCATGGGAGAAGGAAAGCGGACGGGTGTATCACAATGCAATCGTTTGGCAAGATTTGCGAACCAGCTCCTTTATTGAAACGTTGAAGAGTTCCTCCTCAGGTAAGACCGTTGAAGAGAAGAGTGGCTTGGTCCTTAGTCCTTACTTCGCGGGATCAAAGATCGCTTGGCTCCTTGAGCACGTCGATGGTTTACGAGCCGACGCCGAAGCCGGCAAAGCGATCTTTGGAACGATTGACTCGTGGATCGCCTATCAGCTCAGCGGCAAAATGGTTCACATCACCGATGTAAGTAACGCTTCGCGCTACCTCTTGATGGATATTGAAACACTCACTTGGGATGACGAACTGCTTGAGGTCTTTGGGGTTCCCAAATGCTCTTTGCCAAAGATCGTTCCCTCAAGTGGCGTAGTCTACGCCCATACCTCCAAAGAAGGCCCCTTCAGCTCTGAAATTCCGCTTGCCGGTATCCTCGGTGACCAACAAGCCGCTCTCTTCGGTCAAGCGTGTTTCACTCCCGGAATGGGCAAGTCCACCTATGGAACTGGCTGCTTCCTCTTGGTGAATACCGGAGAAGAACTCCCCCGGTCCAAGAACGGACTCTTGACTACCGTTGCTTACCAAATCGGCGATGAAAAACCAGTGTACGCCCTTGAAGGTTCCGTTGCGGTTGCAGGGTCCCTTGTTCAGTGGGCTCGAGACAACCTCAAATTGGTCGAAAGTGCCCAACAGCTGGACCGTGAAGCGTTGACCGTCGTCGACAGCGGCGGAGTGTATGTGGTTCCCGCCTTCAGCGGCCTCTTTGCCCCCTACTGGCGCAGTGATGCCCGAGGAGTAATCGCCGGACTCACCGGCTTTGCCACCAAGGCCCACCTATGTCGTGCTATCTTGGAATCCACCGCCTTTCAAGCGTATGATATCTTCAAAGCGATGGAGAGCGACAGCGGCATCGCAATGACCGAGTTGAAAGTGGACGGGGGGATGACCAACAGCGAACCGCTGATGGAGTTCCAAGCCGATCTCTTGGGCGTACCGGTGATTCGGCCTCAGGTTGTTGAAACTACCGCCCTTGGTGCTGCCTATGCCGCGGGCTTATCGGTCGGGGTGTATAAGAGCTTGGAAGAGCTTGCCTCCTACTGGAAAGAGAAGAAGCGCTGGGAAGCTACGATGGATGATGCAACGCGCAATGAAAAGGTCCGATTCTGGAAGAAAGCAGTCGAGCGAACACTTGAGTGGGTGTAGCAAAGGAGCAAGATAGATGTTCACCGATATGGTTCAAGGAGCCCTCGCATTTCTCCGACCTGCCGTGCAGGTTGGAGTGTTAGCGTGGGTGTTCTATCGCTTCTATGCAGCAATCGCTCAAACCAAAGCACTGGCGCTCATTCGGATCGTCATCATTCTCTTTGCGGTGTATGCCCTCAGCTTCCTCTTGAAACTGGATGTCATGCTTTGGTTCTACCGCTATATCACCATTCCGGTGACGATCCTTCTTTGTGTGGT
>CAYUHP010000037.1:1920-15680 GCA_964444595.1 uncultured Sphaerochaeta sp.
AGCGAACAAACTGATATCAAGAAATCATTCGGAACCCGCCACCGCGCTGCCCTCGGCCTTGCCGAGGAGAGCGATGCGATCGTCTTAATCGTCAGCGAAGAGACCGGAGCGATCAGCATGACGTACAATGCGAACCTCTACTATGACCTTGCGATTCCGACGATCAAGCGAATGCTGTTGGCACTCTTTAGTTACCACGACATCACCCCCGAAGAACTTCTCCAGGAGGCCGGCAGTGAAGAGGTTGAATAAGTATCTTCAGGGCTTTCTCATTGACTGGCCCGCAAAAGTCCTTTCCTTGGTCTTGGCGTTGATGGTGTTTGCCTTTATCCAATACTCCACGATCGGGGCTCGAAGCGTAACGATCCCCATAACAGTGTTGCTTCCCCAGCAGCTGGAGCCTCAGTCATTGGTTCCCACCTCGATCGAGGTGGAGATCCGCGGCAATGAACACATCATCTATCTTGTCGACCCCGGTTCGATAACCGCGGAGGTCGATTTCTCGAAAGTGATCAAGGAAGGAATAACGGCTGCAAACGTGGTTCTCACCTATGAGGAGGACGTCTTTGACAAGGGTGCGATCAGCCTCAAGGCGACGCCGAACTCGGTTCGGGTTCTCTTTGGAAGAGGGAGCGAACATTGATCGGAATTGATGTAGTGGCGATCAAGCGAATCGAAGCCCTCAGTGAGTACGCCAAAAAACGAATCTTCCACCCCGTCGAGTTGGAACAAGCTGAGGCAATCGCCAAACCGGCGGATTTTCTTGCCGGCCGTTTTGCCGTAAAAGAAGCGTTCTTCAAAGCGGTGGGCAAGGGGATGAAAACCCTCTCAACGCAGGATATATGGACGATTAAGGCTGAAGATGGGAGCCCCCAGATTCAGCTTTCACCGAAAGCTCAAGCGCTGGTCAAAGATTGTACTGTATCGCTTTCCATCTCCCATGACGAACCGGTGGCGGTTGCCGTTGTCCTGATTCTCGGAGGAACTCATGGCGCGTTCTGATTGGAATCGGCCGGCTTTGGAGCCGATCGAAGAGGGAAAGCGCCGAATTAAATTGGTTGTCTCCTATGACGGTACTCCCTACAGTGGATGGGCGTTTCAGGAGACCGTACCCACCGTCGTTGCAGCTCTTCAAAAGGCGATTTTGAAAATGATCGGTGAAGAGGTTGAAGTAATCGGCAGCGGCCGAACCGACAGCGGGGTCCATGCCCGCTCTCAAGTGTGCCACTTCGACATCACGCACCCCAACATCGCGAGCAAGCGCTTCAAACCCGCCTTAAACAGTCTGCTTCCTCCCTCGATTCGAGTCCTTGAAGCGGAAGAGGTTGATAGTACCTTTCACGCCCGCTACACCACGATGGGGCGAACCTATCGCTACTACTTTAAGCGAGAGGAAGACCTCCTCGGCTTTGATGAAAACCGAGTGGCAAAACTCAAAGTGTTTCCCGACTTCACCCTCTTGGAAGGGTATGCAAAGATCCTCATCGGTACCCACGACTTCACCACCTTTGGTGCGGCGAGCGACAAGAGTACCAGCAAAGTTCGAGACATCTATGAATCTTACTGGAAGATGGAAACTGACCGCTTTGGCTATGATCTTTTGACGTACACGATCACCGGTAATGCGTTCCTCCATAAGATGGTTCGTTCTCTCACCGGATCAATGCTTCAGTTTGCCAACAGAGGTGATAGTGTCGAAACATTCAAAGAACGCTTGGCGGCCAAAGATCGCTCCCTTGCCGGGCGCACTGCCCCGGCGTGTGGGTTATACTTATACCGTATCACCTACGACGAAGAAGAGTATGCATGGTTTGAGGAAGAATATGGCGAACATTGAAGAGACGATCCGCTCCTTTGTAACAATCTGTGATGAAGCAGAGGCACTTATTACCGATAAGGAGGTCACTCCAACGGTAATCGAAGACCTCTCACCAATCGTCGAACTGTTCATCCCTCCCGTATTTAACGGAAGTGTTGTAAGTCAAATGAGTATGAAGCACCTTCAAGAAGCAGTCTCAACGTGTACTTTATGCCGGCTTTCGACGACTCGGGATAAGACGGTATTTGGAGCAGGCGTTCAAAAACCAACACTGATGGTCATCGGCGATGGACCGGGTTCTGATGAAGATAAGCAAGGCGAAGCGTTTGTAGGCCGAGCAGGGAAGTACCTCGATACGTGGCTTAGTGCGATCGGGCTGAGTCGAACCAACGGGGTGTTTGTCACCAACATCGTCAAATGCCGCCCGCCGAATGATCGCGCTCTTCAACGCGATGAGATCACGGCGTGTCTGCCATACCTCAAGCGGCAGATTCAACTGCTTCAGCCCCAAGCGATTCTCCTCCTCGGAGAGGTAGCGGCTAACACCCTCTTGGAGCGCAATAATCCTCTCGATTCGCTGCGCAACACCTTCCATCGCTATGAAGGGATTCCTACCCTGGTTACCTACCATCCGAGTGTGGTATTGCAGAACCAAGAGTTCAAGCGACCGGTATGGGAAGACTTGAAGAAGATGGCAGCCTTCTTAAACATCGCGCTTCCGGGGAGATCGTGATGGCCCGTTACGCTGATCTGCTCTTGGACTTACCCCTTAAACAACGCTTTACCTACATCGTTGGCGAAGAATTAGCTGACCACCCCTTAGTTGGCTATCGAGCTGTTGTTCCCTTTGGAAAGCGCGAGCTCACCGGCTACATCGTCGGGGTTCGTGATGAAGATGATTCAAGCTTTGAACTCAAACCGATCAAGCGAATCGTCGATAAGGAGCCGGTGTTTAACACCAAAACCGTTGAGTTGGCTGAGTGGATCAGTCGCTTCTACCTCTGTTCAGAGGGGGAAGCGATCGCTCTCATCATCCCCGGCGGTCGACGGGACTCCGCCTACGGAGGCCTGGAGACGGATGAAGCGTTCAGCTTGGAACGAATCGATCAGTTAAGTGATGAACAAGAGGTTGCTCTTTCAACGATCAGAAGTTCCGATAAACAGATTTTTTATCTCCATGGGATTACTGGTAGCGGAAAGAGTGAGGTCTACCTTCGTGTGGCGGAAGAGACAATCGCCCAAGGTAAGGGAGTTATCTACCTCGTTCCCGAGATCACGTTGACCCACCAGTTGGCAACCTTGGTCGCCAAGCGCTTTGAAGACCGCGTGGCGATCCTTCACTCCGCCCTTACTCCGAGCCAGCGACTCAAGCAGTGGCGAAGAATCCTCAACGGTGAGGTGGATTTGGCGATCGGAGCCCGCAGTGCCGTCTTCGCCCCCTTTGAGAACCTGGGGTTGATCATCATCGACGAAGAGCATGAGAACAGCTATAAGAGTGGAAACACTCCCCGTTACCACGCCCGCCAAATTGCTCAACATCGCGTCCAAAAGGAGCAAGCTCGCCTCATCATGGGCAGTGCCACTCCTTCCTTGGAGGCGTACTACCTGATGAATCAAACCAAGGCGATCGTCCCCCTGTTCTTAAAGAAGCGGGTAGCTGGGGGAGTGATGCCGAAGATTGAGGTCGTCAACCTCCTCGGTGAAAAACAAACGATCAGTAATCGACTTGCTTCATTGATGAAGGAAACACTCGCCGCCAACAAACAGGTGATTCTCTTTCTTAACCGAAGAGGTTTTTCCTACTTCTTTCACTGCCAAAGCTGTGGGTTTGAACTGCGTTGTCCCCACTGTGATGTTTCGTTGACCTACCATAAGTCCAAAGGCCGACTCACTTGCCACTACTGTGGGTACACCCAGCGCCAACTCACCACGTGTCCAGAGTGTCACTCCCTCGATGTCGGCTACAGCGGGTATGGAACCGAGCTGGTGGAAGAGGAGGTCAAAAACCTCTTCCCCTCCGCTCGCCTCGAACGACTGGATACCGATACCGCGCAAAAGAAGGGGCATACCCAAGAGGTCTTAGAGCGCTTCAAACAAGGGGAGACCGACATTCTTTTAGGAACTCAGATGGTTGCCAAAGGCTTGAACTTCCCTCACGTTGAGTTGGTGGGCATCGTCATGGCGGACAGCGGAATGCATATCCCTGATTTCCGCGCTCAAGAGCGAACGTTCAGTTTATTGGTCCAGGTATCCGGCCGAGCCGGTCGCTACAACGACCAAGGACGAGTCGTTATTCAAACGTTCCATCCCACCAATGCAGCGATCGTACATGCCCTCAACGGTGACCTTCATGGTTTCTATGAGGGCGAGCTCTTGGCTCGCAAGGAGACAAACTTTCCACCCTACACCCGTTTGATCAACATCACTCTCCGGGGAAGAAACCGGGAGAAGGTTGCTCTTGAAGTGGAAAAGCTCGCTGCGTTGTTTGACCAAGTGAGTAAAACCAAAGGACCTCAGTTGCTTGTTGCCGGGGAGTGCCCGATTGAGCGAATCGCTTCAAACTGGCGCTATCACCTGCTCATCAGCGGTCAGAAGGCCGCCGAGACCCACCACCTCGTATCTACGGTGTTGGGCTCATACACCCCACCAAGCTCTGTTTATGTTGAGATCGATATTGACCCATTATCGCTGATGTAAGGGTATACGGCAGATAAAGCCTCCTTCTATACTTACGGTACGAAGGAGGATCATCATATGTCTACGATGCCCGTATTATTTGTTGGCCATGGATCGCCGATGAACGCCCTTGAAGACAATGAGTACACCCGAACGTGGAAAACTCTCGGTCAGCGAATCCCAAAGCCCAAAGCGATTCTTTGCATCTCCGCCCACTGGTTTACTCGGGGGACTCGAATCATGAACGAGGCGCACCCCAAGATGATCTACGACATGTATGGGTTTCCTGATGAATTGTATGAAGTCATCTACAACCCGCCCGGGTCGCCGCACTTCGCCAACCGAGTCAAAACCCTCGTCTCAACGAAAACAACATTTGATTCTTCATGGGGGTTCGACCACGGAGCGTGGTCAGTACTCCTGCACATGTATCCCGAGATGGATATTCCACTCTTCCAGATGAGCATCGATGCAACCGCACCCAGTATTGTTCACTACACGATCGGTCAAGAACTTCAAGCGCTCCGCGAAGAGGGAGTGTTGATCATCGGAAGCGGAAACATCGTTCACAACCTCCGCTTGGTCGATTGGCACAACCCAACCAAAGGCTTTGATTGGGCCCATGAGTTTGATCAGTTTATCGATGAGAGCATTAAAAAGCGCACCCACCGAGCGATCATCAACTATCAGGAGAAGGAGAAGATCGCCTCCTTGGCGGTTCCCACCCCCGATCACTTCTTTCCGCTGCTGTATGTACTTGGTGCTACTCGAGCGGAGGATGAGATCAGCGTCCACAACCGCTTTTGTGTGATGGGTTCCCTTACGATGACGAGCTACTTGTTTGAATAGTTTGCAAGAATCGACTGGACAGTGAGCGGTACCCACTTTCACCGAAGCTTATCATCGAGTACATCGCCTTGTTTGAAGACTGTTTTCTCCTCTTCACCGTTCCTATTCGCTTCTCTTATCGACGCGTACAGGTGGTAAATCCAAAGAAAGTATCCTGTGCAGATCATGCCCTGGCAGCGAGTTTCGGCGTTTCTCCTTCCGCTGATCGAGGGTTGGTGTTAGAAAATATCGTGTTCATCCATCTTCGAAAGCAAACTCACCAAATCTTTTATTATAAGACGCACCGTGGTGGGGAGCTCGACTTTGCCGTAGGCGATGATGACGCAATTGTTCTTATTCAGGTGTGCTGGTCGCTGCATGAGAACGAAGGGACAAAAAATCATGAGGTGAAAACCCTCTTTGATGCGATGGATGAAGAGACGATCGTTGAATCGGGGCGAACAATCCATGTTGTACCGGCTCATCAATGGCTCCTCCGTTGACGATTGGGCGAGCGCCTCGGTATTATGAAAGAACGATGTTAGATATATATACCTTGGGCGAAGAGGTCCTCACCGAGAAGGCCAAGCCCGTAAAGACATTTGATAGTGCGCTCGCCTTGTTGGTTGATGCGATGTTTGAGACGATGGAAGAAGCGGATGGGGTAGGGTTAGCCGCCCCCCAGGTCGGCGTCTCTGAGCGCCTCTTTGTGATCGATGTTCGGGATGGGAAACGATGGGTGTTTATCAATCCCGAGATCATCGGAACCAGCGAAGAGTGTGAAACCGCCGAAGAGGGGTGTCTTTCAATCCCCGGAATCTTCAGTGACGTTACCCGAGCTGCTCGAGTAACGGTTCAAGCTCAAAACCTCCAAGGTAAACCCTTCACCGTCGAAGCGGACGGGCTCTTTGCCCGGGCGATTCAACATGAGCTCGACCACCTCAACGGAGTGCTCTTTATCGATCATCTCGACAAAGAGGAGCACGACCGAGCGGTGAAGGCCTTTGAGCGAAGAAACAAGAAGAGGAGAGCTCGTGCGTGAGGATCTTGTTTGCCGGAAGCAGTGAGATCGCCGTACCCACCCTCAAGGCAGTGGCTGCACACTGTGACGTCGCTGCTGTATTAACGAATGAACCGAAACCAGGAAAAAGAGGAAGGACCTTGGTACCAACCGCCGTGGAAGTTGCCGCGCGGGAGCTGGGCCTTCCTGTCCTTCAATTTGATCGCCTTGGTAAGGTTGCCCGCGAGGCGGTGAGCGAGTATCGCTGCGATACTTTGTTATGCTTTGCCTATGGACGAATCTTCGGGCCCAAATTTCTTGAGCTCTTTACTGGCGAGGTACTGAACATCCACCCCTCGCTGCTGCCCCAGTTTCGGGGACCCACTCCGATCCAAGCGGCTATTCGAAACCAGTGTAACGAAAGCGGAATCTCCCTCCAGCGCCTGGCCCTTGGGATGGACGAAGGGGATATTCTTACTACAAAGACCTTTTCCCTTCGGGGTGATGAAACGGCGGATTCCTTGACTCAGTACGTCGCCGAAGAAGCCCCGCTTCTGGCCCTTGAAGGACTGAAGCAGATCGAGGAAGGAACCGCACAATTTATCGCCCAAACAGGCGAGCCTACCTATACAAGTCTCCTTACCAGCGCCGATGGAGAGTTGGATTTCACCAACGATGCCAAAACCCTTCACGCTCAGATTCGTGCTCTGAACCCCTGGCCGAAAGCTCGGTGTGTCTATGACGGGCAACGACTGATGATCAGCGGGGTGTGGGGCAACGTGAATGAATTAAGTGATGAGGTCGTTGAACCTGCTCGAGTTCTGGGAACCGATAAGAAAAAAGGAATCGCAATCGGGACGGGCTCGGGAATCTTATGGGTTACAACCTTACAGTTGGAGAAACGAAAGGAGATGGACTGGCGCTCCTTTCTCAATGGAAATCAATCCTTTATTGGTTCCCTTCTGGAGTAACTTGTGAGACGATTGCTTGCTCTTGTTTCTATTTTGATTCTTTCAACCTCCCTCTTTGCAACTTCTGAACCCAAAGTAGCACTGGTCCTCTCCGGGGGCGGGGCTCGCGGAATAGCCCACATCGCGTTACTTGAAGCGATTGAAGAGGAGGGGATTCCCATCGATTTGATCGTCGGAACTTCGATCGGATCGATGATCGGGGCGATGTACAGCGTTGGCTACACTCCTGATGAGATTCGAGAGGTCTTCTTCAACCTAGATATCATCGGGTTGTTCAGCGAGCCGGTAACGGAAAAGAGTAGTTTTATTGATCGGGCGTTTGTGGGATCGCGAAACCCCGTCTTTGATATCGGTTTCTCCGGATCTACGATCGGAAAGACTCCGGCGATCATTGGTGATCAACGGATTTTGGAGTTGCTCGGTTTCCTCTTTGCCAAAGTTCCCGCTCCCCTTGATTTCGATCAGCTTCCGATTCCTTTCCGGGCAATCTCGGCCGATATCATCAATGGAGACGAGATCATCCACGACTCGGGCTCACTGATGAGAGCAGTTCGCTCCAGCATATCGATTCCCCTGATCTTTGCCCCCTTCCCCTTAGAGGATGGGCGTCTTGTTATCGATGGCGGGGCGGTGGACAACCTGCCGATCAATGTTGCTCGAGCATTGGGAGCCGATTACGTGATCGCCAGTGATTTGAACGCCTATGCCAATGAGGATCTTCACAAAGCGGAAACCCTCTCTGGGGTGGTGATGCAGTCGCTCATCCTGGTAACCCAAGGCAGTGCCTTCGCCCAGCACCCTGCTGCTGATGTGGTGATTACCCCAGATCTTCATGATGTAACGATCTTGGATGGGTTTAAGTTGGAGTTAATCGATCAGCGGGGGAAGGCCGCAGTTAAGGAAAGTCAATCCGAACTGATCGCCCTGAAGGAAGAGATTGCTGCTCACCGCGAGTTGGTTGTCTATGACTTGGATCGAATCGGTCGGTATACCAGCTTGCCCGATCCGATCATCCGATCGGTCTCGATCGAAGATATCTCACTGACTCCCAAAGCACTGTTGTTTGATGAGTCACTCTTTGAATTTATGGTGGGCAGTGAGTTGAGCAAAGAGCGAGCGAACAGCTTTGCGCTACGCCTTCGGCAGGTCCGCCGGAAAAATGCGTTGGCGAGCCTCAGTTATGAGATGCAGGAGAAGGGGAACCTTTCAATTATTGCTCGAAGTTTCCGCCAGACGGGAAACTTCATCACCATGGGCTTTGTTGCCGACAGTGGGGTTTCAAACACCTTAACCGGAAGCTACGTGTGGTTTAGGGCGAACGCCTACCTTGATGCCGGGCTTGTTAACATAGGAAAGAACAACCTCACATACACCTTAGGTGCTGCCTTAGGCGAACAAACATCCCTTGATGTCGGATTGGAAGTGCCGTTGGGTAACCATTACCTCGGAGCCCGACTCGGCTTTGGTGTTGGCTCCCTCACGCCCCACTCTTCAGTTGTAAACGCCGAGCGAACTCCGCCCTTGGACCGGAGACTGTTAACTGAGTTTACCTACCGCTATCAGCTTGCCGCCCACACCTACTTTGAAATTGCAACCCGAGGTGAGTTCACCTTCATCAACGATGCCGAGTACGCTCGTTCCTTTGTGGCATATCCATATGCGGAACTTTCGTTTGTGTACTCCACTCTGGACAAGATCCTCGACCCCGAAGGGATTCGAATCGAGTCTGCTGCTCTTGTCGGATCCGATGATCGACTCGCCCTAGGTTATCACGTTCGTCTTCATCATAACCTGCGCCTCTCCTTCTTAGACACCCTCGGATATATCGTTGAGATTGCCCGCCTTGATGGACCGGCCGAGTTAATCGATTCCTTTGTTGAGGTAACGGTTCCCGGCTACGGCCCGCACACCCTCAAACGTGATCTCATTCACCTCGGGGTGCACTATCAACGTTACCTCTTTGATATCGCTAGTTATCCAAGCTACCTGAAGCTTGATGTCAATGCAGCGTGGTTTAATCGAGTAAACCCCTTAGTCGAACCACTTAGTGATCGCGCACAGTTCATGGACCTCGATCTCTTTGATCTGGGCTTTGGGGCGGGCTTTGGAGTACAGACCCCGGTCGGAAACCTGATCCTGAGCGTCGGCGTTTCGATCACCGGTTCGTGGAGTGTCTCCCTCGGAATCTCATGAGTACGGAACGTTATAACACCTATGCAAATCACTTAGTTCAAACCTACGGACAGGCGGTGTACCGAGTCGGCGTTGATGCCCACTTTACCTGCCCAAACCGCGAAGGCGGACTGGGCGGGTGTGTCTTCTGTGATGAGGTGGCTGCCAAGGCGGTCTACCAGGAGGGGGTAGGTGAGGTTGCTGAAACGCTTGAGGAACGCCTGGCTTCCGTGAATGAGCAGATCAAGCGAGGCAAGGAGTTTATCCGCGAACGCTATAAGGGCGAATACTTCAGTTTGTACTATCAAGCCCACACCAACACCTACGACACCATTGAAAACTTGCGGCGAATCTACCAAAGCGGTTTGGATGAAGGCCCATTCGTTGAACTGATCGTTTCTACTCGCCCTGATTGCATCACCGAGGAGATTGTAGCGCTACTTTCCTCGTTTACCAACCAAGTAAAGCGGGTGTGGGTCGAACTTGGTCTTGAGTCAAGCAATGAGGAGTCGCTGAAGCAGATGGGGCGGAACCACGACGTTCAATCCTACAAAGAGAGTGTTGCTTTGTTACGTTTAGCAAAGATCGGTGTTTGTACTCATGTAATGCTTGGACTTCCGAATGAGGATGAAACAACGGTAATTGCGAATGCCCGCCTGCTTAATGAGGTTCAAAGTGATGCGGTTAAGATTCATAATCTTCACATTCTCCGCGACACAGCGCTTGGTACGTGGTACGAGAGTGGCGAGGTGAGCATCGCTTCAACGAGGCGTCATCTCGCTTCGGTGGTAACGTTTTTGAGATACTTGGACCCATCTATTGTTGTTGAGCGATTGATCTGCGAGACACCGCGAAGCAGGCGAATTGCTCCAGCGTATCCGACTCCCAAGCAACAGATTATCACCCGCTTAGCCGACTTGATGGAAGAGGGGGGATACCACCAAGGAGAAGCGCGTTGAAGAGCGAACGAGTAGAAAAAATTATTCGACGAGTCGGTACCGTCCTGACCATATTCGTGGTATGCTGTATTGGGTACTTCTCTTTTTCACCAGTCAAAGAGGGCCTTCCCATCCGATGGGTTCCTTTTGGGGATAAAGGGTTACACCTCCTAGCATATGCAGCGTATGGGTTTTCGTGTTTTTTGGCACGCTTTCGAATGCCCATCGATGATTCGGCGGTCCAACAAAAGTACTTGACCGTCCGATTTTCAACGTGGGCTTCGCCGCCGATCGTGTGGACGATTATCAGCGGAACCTTGTTAGGAGCCATCGTCGAAGTACTCCAGCCCTTAGTGGGGCGAACGCGGGATGTGATGGATCTCGTTGCGAACGTCATGGGCCTAATCGTGGGCTTGGCGATCATCCTGTTGGTGATCAAAACGATTGGGCAGATGCCTTGGTTTTTGATCGACAAGGAGGATGATGAGTATGAGCCTGAGTGGACAGATCGAACGGGCACTCATTGATGCAGCGCGGATCCTCGATCCACCGATTCACCAACGAATCGAATGGGCGCGAAACGAGGAAGAGCGCCTTGATGGTACCTCGCCCGGTTCGCGAGCGAGTATCGCAGTACTGGAAGCAATCTTAGAAAATTTACGAATCAGCAAGGACGAGTGGATTCCCATGTGCCAAGACACTGGGATGTTCGACGTGTTTGTTGATGTTGGACGTGAGTGTAAACTCACCCATGCCGAGATCGAAGAAGCGATCCTTACCGGGTGTGAAAGCGGAGCTAAAAACGGATACTACCGACCTTCGGTTGTTGAAGAGCCGCTCTTTGGTCGAAAGAACACAAAGACCAATACTCCCCCGATCATCTGGTGGAACCTCGTCGATGGTTCAGGTGTTGAGATCCAAATCCTGCTGAAAGGGTTCGGCAGTGAAAACACGTGTGCAACCCGGATGATGAATCCGACGGCAACCGAGGATCAGATCGTCGCCGCTGTGGCCGACGTTGTAAAGCTTGCCGGCGGCAAGCCGTGCCCCCCGATCTTTCTTGGTATTGGGTTGGGCGGAACGATGGAGCGCGCTGCCTACTTAAGCAAGCGCGCGCTACTTCGCGAGGTTGGAGTTCCCAACGCAACTGACCGATATGCGGATTTGGAGAAGAAGATACTTGCGGGCGTTCAGGCAACTGGCGTCGGTGCCGGAGGCCTTGGCGGGGCAATTACTGCCCTAAACGTTGCGATCGAGTATGAACCGACGCACATCGCGGGCCTGCCGATGGGGATTTCTATTAACTGTTGGGCGGATCGAATCGCCCGCGTCGTGTGGGAGGGCTGATGATGAGAAACCTACACCTTCCGATCAGTGAAGATGATTTACGCTCACTTCATGCGTATGATGAAGTGAGTTTCACCGGTACGTTATATGTCGGCCGCGACCAGGTGCACCAGCGCTTGGTCGGCCTCCTCGAGGAGGGCAAGCCGTTGCCGGTTGAACTGCAAGGTCAGGCGATCTACTACATGGGCCCTTCGCCAGCACTACCGGGGATGGTCATGGGCTCTTGTGGTCCGACAACCAGTGCCCGGATGGATCCCTTTACTCCTCAACTTCTATCAAAAGGACTGAAGGTCCTCATCGGCAAAGGCCCCCGTTCAGCAGCGGTCCACGAGGCGTTGGAAAAGGAACGAGCAGTCTATGTCCAAGCGTTCGGCGGCTGTGGGGCGCTCTATGCGAAAACAATCGTCAGCGTGGAAACGGTGGCCTTCGATGACCTTGGCCCGGAGGCTCTTTTGCGCCTTGAGGTTAAGGATTTCCCTACGATTGTTGCAATTGACTCCCATGGTGGGTCAGTTTTCTAAGGAAGGTGGGGATTTTTCTGGATTTATCGGGGTAACTGGGGTACAGTTTCCAAGTGCAGGTACATTACCTCCTATTCCTTTGGGGTGAAGGGTCGGAGGTAGTTTGAGTATATCTTTATAGGTAAGAAAGGATGTAACGTGCTACGAAAGATAATCTTTGCGATCACCCCATTGAGTTTGGTGCTTATCCTCAGCGGGTGTCCGATTCTTATTGAACCATCAATCTTAGACGACGTGTTACCCAGTGTCGTCCAAATGATGAGTGACGACAGTGAATTCTATACGTCATCAGTCAGCGATTTACCGACTCCCTCTACGCTTGAAGAGCGCTTTAGCTACACGTACGGCTACATGCTCTACAATACACTCCTTCAACAAGATGAGATCGCCCAACTCAACGCCCCCTATTTTGCCAAAGGGGCGTTGGATGCGAACTCCGGCTCGGCGATCTTCAGCGCCGATGAGATGAACCATATTCTCTTTGAAGTTCAGCTGATGCTTCTTCAGATCGCTCAGCAAGAACTTGAAGCTCTCAGCAAAGCAAACTATGAATATGCCCACGCCTTTTTGGAAGAAAACCAAAAACGCGCGGGCGTCATTACCACAGAAAGCGGTTTACAATATGAGATTATCGAGCCAAGCGACGGTCCTCAAATGGATCCATCACTCAGCGGCCGCATCAGCTTCGTTCTCTCCGATGGGAATGGGGAGGTCGTTCTCTCCTCCGACAGCAGGCTCTTGAACTTGGATAATCTCGGGCTTGGGTTCCGCGAGGGGCTGCTGTTGATGAACGTCGGCGGCCGCTACCGGTTCTGGCTCGCCCCTGATCTCACTTACCCCAACGGGAGCGACGGTAACCCCGCCGGCCCCAACGCTCTGTTGATTGCCGACGTTACTCTGCTTGGGCTTGAGTGAGAACACGTACATGGCTCCTGCGGTGCCGGAGAAGGAGAGCGAACTTGCATATTCGTTAAAAAGAATTTCTGGTCCGGCCTTAACGAATACTTTTAAAGGAATTTCATCGGCATACCACGTCCAGGTAACTGGAATAGCAATCGCTCCTGTTGCAAATGATACTGTGCTTGGTAACATATACGATAAAGGAGAACCAGGGCTTGGCTTACCAAGGTAAACGCCTGCTCGTCCTCCAACGCTCAGGTACAAATTCATCCCCCAGTCGTTGTTAATGAAAGGTTTGGGAAAGTTGTACCCTCCCTCGGCTCGGATGGAGAAATTATGGAGAGTATCAAAACCAAAGAAGATGCTCTGATAACCGATTTCAAGACCGGCATAGGCTGGGCCGAAGTTGTACTCTCCGGCAGCATGAACACCGAAGGGGATACCCAACGTTAATCCTGCACCGATTCCGGTAACCGGTTCACCTGCAAAGATGGCTGTGAGGCCGAGAAGGAACACAAGAAGAAGTAGTAACGTTCGTTTCATACCAAACTCCCTTGGGTCTTATGACCATATGGATTCATTAATTTT
>CAYUHP010000038.1:0-15575 GCA_964444595.1 uncultured Sphaerochaeta sp.
TGTACTTGCGGTAATCGCTTTTCAACGTAAAATGAATGGTAATAAAGTGTAGAACCCCTCTATGGATTCGGTAGTGCAGAGATGAGTCTGTAACTGAAGGGATCTCCACCCCTGGGCCTCTCTGGAGATCCCTCAATGAATCTCCACCACAATGGTAAGGTTTCTTATTTTTTAGAGAACTCTATCTTTATCGAATTTCTTTAACAAATTGAGCTATTCCTAAAAGGGATGACCCTTGATTGCTGTATTTTCCAATGTATTTTTTCATCTTTACGAGGTACACTAAAGATGGTGGTTTTATATCACCTGAAATTACATAGGAGGATATCCAATGCAGAAGTTCAGAACTGAACACGATTCTCTTGGGGAAAAACAGGTACCCGTTGATGCATATTATGGGGTACAAACCGTCAGGGCGATGGAGAACTTTGTTATCTCACACACCCCAATCTCTTCCTTTAATGAGTACATCAAAGCCCTAGGCTACATTAAAAAAGCATGTGCCTTAGCAAATATGGAGTTCAAAATTCTAGACCCAGCAGTTGGGGATGCAATCGTAAAAGCCAGTGAAGAGGTGATCGATGGTGTGATGGATGACCAATTCCCGATCGACGCCTTCCAAGGCGGAGCGGGAACTTCGGTGAACATGAACGCAAATGAAGTCATTGCCAACCGAGCCCTTGAACTTCTTGGTAAACCACGGGGCGTATACAAAGACGTTCACCCGAATAACCACGTAAACCTATCCCAGTCGACAAACGATGTATGTCCTTCGGGGATCCGGATCGCCGCTCACCATATGATCGACGATCTGCTCACAGCTTTAGATGGGCTTGAAAGTGCCTTAGCCGATAAAGGCGTTGAGTTTAACGACGTGCTGAAGATGGGTCGAACCCAGCTTCAGGATGCGGTGCCAATGACCTTGGGGATGGAGTTCACTGCTTGGGCGGGCTCCGTTGCTGAGGACCGCGAGCGACTAAAGGAAGTTCAATCGCTCTTAACCGAAATTAACATGGGCGCCACGGCGATCGGGACGGGCATCAATGCGCCAAAGGGATATGCCAAAGTAGTCACCGAACATTTGGCAAAGCTGACTAACCTTCCCCTCTACCCCGCTCGAGACTTGGTCAAAGGAACCCAGGACTCAGGTACCTTTGTTGAAGTGAGTGGAATCCTTCGCCGCATCGCGGTTAAGGTTTCCAAGATCTGTAATGACCTTCGCCTGCTTTCCTCCGGACCTCGAACGGGAATCGGGGAGATCAACCTTCCTCCGATGCAACCTGGATCTTCGATCATGCCCGGGAAGGTGAATCCGGTAATCCCCGAGGTGATGAACCAGATCGCCTTTGACGTGATGGGTAATGATGTTTCAATCGCAATCGCTGCCGAAGCGGGTCAGTTGGAACTCAATGTGATGGAGCCGCTGATCGCCTACAAGATCTTTACTTCGATCACCCACCTTACCCGCGGGCTCAATACCCTGAAGGAGAAGTGCGTTGTCGGTATCACCGCCAATCGCGAACACTCCCGCTCATTAGTAGAAAACTCAATCGGCATCGTCACCGCCCTTGTTCCGCGCCTTGGCTACGAGCTGTGCTCGCAGATCGCCAAGGAAGCTCAGAAAACCGGCGGATCGGTGTATACCATCGTATTGGAAGAGGGGCACCTCACCAAAGAGGAGCTTGATCAGATTCTTTCACCTGATGCGATGCTTTAGTTGGGACCGATCGAATCTCGGCGGACAAACTCCATCGGAATCTCGATCACTTGAGCTTTTGCCTCCGGCTCTTCAATGAGCCGGACAAGCTCCTTGATCGTATCCTGAGCCATCTGCTCATAGTCGGCACGGAACGTTGAGAGTGCAGGAGTGAAGTATCCGCTGATGGACACTCTTTGGACTTGCCGAAACGATGTAGACCTCTTTATTCAATCGCAGGCATCTTTGCAGTTCGGGGAGAAACCCTACCCGCTCGTCGGTGTGGATTGAGAAGTGAGGGTGTAAGACGATAGGTTGTTGAGCAAGCTCAAAGGATTTGATAACCGCTTCTTCAATCATTTCTGCTGAAAACGATTCAAGAAAGGAGAGCGTATAGGCATACGCCTGAGTGTGCTGGCCGGTGGTGAGGAACTCGACATAGCGCACCACTTCCTCATGCATGGAAAGCAGGAGGATATCAGCTCGGTTCAGCTCTGAAACACCTTTGTTGGTGAGCTTTGAAGCAAAGAGGATGAAGTGACACGCCTCACCAAGATCGCCGTCAAAGAGCGTTCCATCCATATCAAAGAGCACTAGCCCTTCAGCTTCGTTACACAGTTGTAGTAGATCCATCACAGCCTCTCCTCATCATTGGGAGTTAGGTTAGGGGATTTATATGAAGAGAGGCAAGCCGTATCAGCTCAATCCTTCAAATCACACCGCGGCAGCTCATAGTCAACTGTTAGATGGCTGAGATCCTTCTTCTTGATGAGCTTTGAATCCCGTAATCGGTTTGCAACGATTGAGGGGTGGATCTTTGCTTGCTGAGAATATACAAGGATCGCTTCTTCGCTAAAGTTTTGGGCATCAAGGAAGGCTCCCCAAGTTTCGGAGGGGAGGATCTTTTCAAAGCCTAAATGCTCAGCTTGAGTTTCGGCGTCTGGGCCGAAGGCCATTCGTGGTCCGACGTGCCGAAGCAGCATGTGTGCCAGTTCATGGAAGAGATAGATCCAGAACGTTTCGGAGTTCTTTTCTTCACACGTGAAGGCGATCGTTGCCCGCCCTTCGGCGAAGAACGACAGCGCCTCTACATTCAAGTCCTTCATTGAGGGAAGAACAACCAATGCCACCCCACAGTAGGCCAAGAGCGTTTGGAGCTTTGGAAGAAACATCGAAGGTGGAAGGAGGGAGAGCGCGCGAACCTTATTGAGGTTGCGTTCCAACTTTCGATGATCTAACGGCCGAACACTCAAATCTCGAGCGCAGAACTTTGCTTTTTGTGTCCACGCTAAGAGGGTGTAATCCATCTTCCGCTGCACATGGGCTCCAAAGGAGGTGTACGGAAGCATTGATTTACTCTCAATAAGCTGAAGAGTACTCACTTCAAAGTACTGACGAGCCAGTTCTACTTGGACAGCGGGTCGATCATCTAAGGTGATCCACCCTAGTTCATGCAACTCCGCCAGGGGTATCTTTGGAAGAATCTGTTCATCCAGTGCCACTTGTTCTTTTAAGCTATCGCGAACCAAATCGGCTCGATAGATCGCTTCCAAGTTCGACCAGAATTGAACATCTTCACCGATCACCGAGATCATTCGAAGAATCACATCCGTGGTAAGGAGGACTTCTCCGGCGATAAGCTTGCTGACGTGCTTCTCCGAAAGATCCATCCGGGCCGCAAATTCTTTTTGGTTCATCCCTCGATCTTCAATGATGTCTCGAATCGTTTTCCCCGGTGGAGATGCAATCCCCCGACTACCCCATGTAAATGCCATTGTGTTTCTCCTTCCGATTAGGATTCTACCACAATTTCACCGTTGATACGAATGGTTTCTAACATTAGCCTGAATATCCTTATCACTCTATTCAGGCTTGAAGGTGAGTGTATCTTAATTTGCCTTCCCTTGGCTGGCGACACTGTGCATCTTCGCTTCGATTGCAGCCTGGTCGCCAAGGTAGTACTTCTTCGTTACGTTGAAGTTCTCGTCAAACTCATAGACAAGGGGCACCCCGGTGGGGATATTCACTTCGATGATCTCCTCTTCACTGAGTTGATCAAAGTACTTCACCAACGCCCTCAATGAGTTACCGTGGGCGGTAATGAGCACTCGCTTGTCGGCGAGCATATCCGCTTTGATCACCTCTTCAAAGTAGGGAACGACTCGAGCTACGGTTTCCTTCAGACTTTCAGTTAACGGAAGGAGCGATGGGTCGAGGTCGCGGTACTGCTCGCTCTTTGCCGGACTCCGCTCATCATCCGCTTCAAGGGGCGGTGGGGTGATATCATAACTGCGGCGCCAAATCTTTACCTGATCTTCGCCGTATTTCCGGGCAGTCTCCGCCTTATCCAACCCTTGAAGAGCACCGTAGTGCCGTTCATTGAGGATCCAAGACTTCTTTACCGGTAACCACGAACGATCCATTCCATCAAGGACAAGGTCGAGGGTATGAATCGCCCGCTTCAGGCGCGATGTGTAACACACATCAAAGTCATACCCCTCTTCTTTCAACAGAACTCCGGCACTTGCCGCTTCACTTCTTCCCTTTTCACTCAGCTCGACATCGGTCCAGCCGGTAAAGAGGTTCAATCTATTCCATTCACTTTCGCCATGGCGAATTAACACTAACTTCATGTGATACCTCCGTATCTTGGTTTAAGATACCCAGACTTACTCTCAGAGGCTAGTAAGTGAGACCCCTAATCGATGAAGAAAGATGCAACGGCGAATGCTCGCCCGTTATTCAAATAGAGCGTTTGGGTCCGCTCCGTCACGCTCTTGGGATCCCCACTCTTGGTAATAAGTGTAAGATCGAGTGTAAACGCCTCTTCGGAAACAGCTTCCCTTCGCTTCGCTCGGTCATCCGGGTGAACGAGGGTTTCCACATTGATCTTCTTCATCTCAAGATTGGTGTACCCAAGAAGGTCTTCAAAGAAGGTGTTTACATGAACTGCTCTCTTGCCATCTCCATCCTCAAAGGCAACCATCATGGCAAGTGGAGCTTGCGTAAAGAGGGTGTTTACCACCTTCGCTTGCTCAGCTAAGAGGACACTTTCACTGACGTGAAGTTTTGCTTCCATGTTCTTGGAGACTTGAGCGATAAGACTCTCTTTGGTGATCGGCTTTGGAAGAAGAGCCAGTGGATCGGGCTTTGCCCCATCTAGGCCGGCAGCCACCCGATCGGGAGCACCGAGAATTAAGAGGTTCACATTCTGGTTTTCTGTTTGAAACATCAGGGTGTGGTACAAACTGATCAGCCCGTCAAAGTCGCTGTCGATATCCAGCAACACAATCCGTACTCGTGGTTGTTCATCAAGTTTACCCCGAGCTTGAGCAAGCGTTGTTGCTTCAACAAACTCATAGTTCGGGTACGCATCTAGCACAATCATTTTATCGCTTTGGGACAATCCAATCCCTAAAATTCGTTCTTTCACAGAATCCTCCTACATTGCGCTTAAGTATACCCCATTAATATGTAATGTATAGTTGCTTCATCTATAAGAGATGTTCTACAGTGAACACTATGGCTACCCAAACGCGGCTGATGACCACCGGTTCAATAAAAAAACACCTCCTCTTCTTTGCTTTTCCCATCTTTCTTGGTGGGATTCTCCAGCAACTCTATCAAACAACTGACGCAGTGGTAGTCGGTAACTTTGTTTCCACCCAAGCTCTGGCGGCGATCAGCTCGATTGGGTCGTTGACGATGCTGATCGTTGGACTCTTTCAAGGCCTCTTTGTCGGAGCAGGCGTGGTAATCTCCACCGCCTTCGGCGAAGGTGATCGAGCTACCGTCTCCAAGGCAGTTCACACGACCGTCGCCCTCGGGATCATCAGTTCAATCCTTCTGACCGTCATCGGCTACTTCTTTGCTCCGACGATCCTCCTTTGGATGAAGACGCCCCCTGAGGTGTTCGTCGATGCCCAAGCGTATATCCAAATCTTTTTCTTAGGTATCTCATCGTTGGTCCTCTACAACACCGCAAGCGGAATCTTACAGGCGGTTGGGGACTCAAAGAACCCGCTGTACTTTCTCATCGTAGCGGCACTCTTAAACATCGTCTTAGATTTGGTGTTCGTCATTGGCTTTGGGATGGGGATCGAAGGGACCGCCTACGCGACGATCATCGCCCAAAGCGTCAGTGCAATCCTCTCCTTCCGCTTGCTCTTCAAAACCAAGGAGGTGATTCGAGTTCGGATCAAAGACATTCGCATCTACCCCGGCTTTATGGGTAAGACCCTTCGACTTGGAATCCCATCGGGAATCCAAAACTCCGTAACCAGTTTTGCAAACGTCATCGTCCAATCATCGATCAACCTCTTCGGCCCGGCGGCGATGGCTGCCCACGGCTCCTACAACCGAATCCAAGGCTTTGCCTTCATCCCAATTACTGCCTTTGCCTTGGCGGTAACCACCTTCACCGGACAAAACCTCGGAGCCGATCAAAAAGATCGGGTCCGCGAAGGTGCTCGCTTTGGCATCATCTTTGCGATGATTCTTGCTCAACTCGTTGGCATCGCATTGATGATCTTTGGTGGGCCGGCGATGACGATCTTCAGCCGCGACAACGAAATCATCCGCCTCGGTGTTCAAAAGGGCTTAATCGCCGGACCGTTCTTTTGGGCACTTGCCCTCAGTCATACGATGACTGGACTTCTGCGCGGAGCGGGTAAGTCGATCGTTCCCATGACGATTATGCTCTCGATTTGGTGTGTGCTCAGAATTATCTTCATCAAAGTGGGCCTTGCCCTCTTCTTTGACATTCGAATCGTCTTCTGGGCGCACCCCCTGACGTGGGCGATCAGTGCAGTAATTTTCCTCATCTACTACTTTGCTGTCGATTGGATGAAACAGGATGATGCACGCTCCCTTTGATGAGGCCCCCGCTCGCCTCCACGCCCGCTACCTCGCCCACCTGATCACCAAAACCGGCTTCTTGGATTTCGACTCCAACAAAACAATTCCAACAAGTACCCTCTTCAAACCCCAAAGTGGGGTGATGATCGGAGTCCTGCTGGGCATCGATGAGAAAGGAGATGAAGTTCTCCTTAAGGCAGTCAGCGGGCAAAACCGTAACCTTTCTCACTATGTTCCCCATGTAATCAGCGAAGAGGAGTATCAACGATACCTCAACGAGTATGATCCGCTCATCAAAGATCCAGCGAACACCGCCCTAGAACAAAGTGAATACTCTTCTCAAGCTTTGAAGCATTACTATTCACTCTATCGCTTCCCAACGCTCAGTGGAGGCTCAACAACTCTCACCGAGTGTTTTGAAGGAAAACCAATTCCCACCGGAAGTGGCGACTGCGCCGCCATCAAGCTACTGAGCTATGCACTGAATCATCAGATTACCCCAACATCGATGACAGAGTTCTTCTACGGCAGCGGAACGCGCACTCACTTGGGCTTTTATGGGCCCTGTGAGGAGCGTTGCCGCCCAATCCTTAAGAGCATGCTAGGCGTTGACATCGTCTACCGCGACCGGCATATCTTGGTTGTAAACAAGCAACCACATCTTAGGTCGGTTCCCGGTACTACAGAAAACGATTCAATCGAAACGAGAGTCCGAACCCTGATCCCATCCGCTCCCCTGCAGTGTGCCACCCACCGCCTCGATATGGACACCTCCGGCTTGATGGTAATCGCCTTAAGCAAAGAAGCCCTTAGAGGGATGCAAACCCTCTTTCGCGAATACCGCGTAACGCGCGGCTATGAAGCCCTGCTTGAAGGGATCCTCAAAGAGAAGGAGGCGGTAATCACACTTCCTTTACGAGCGGATATCACCAATCGGCCCCACCAGATTGTCGATCGAACAAACGGCAAAGAAGCAAAGACGTTGGTCCGGCGGATTCGGGTGGAAGAGCACCTTGGGGGCCACCTCACCCGGGTTGAGTTCACCCCGGTGACGGGGCGGACTCATCAACTCCGCATCCACAGCAAAGAGGGCCTGGGCCTTCCGATTTTTGGTGATCGCCTTTACGGTTCGGGAATGAAAAGCCGCCTCTTCCTCCACGCAAAATCCTTGGTCTTCCCCCACCCGATTACAAAAGAAGAGCTGCACTTTACGATTGGCGTGCCCTTTTAGGATTCTTCTTCGTGGGGTATAGTTCATCTATGAAACGGAAAAACAATGCGATTTATATCGACCTAGAAAACATCCCTTCTACCCTCGACTTGAAACTCTTGCTCGATGACCTCTCTTTGCGCCACAACGTGGCAAGCGATGAGGAGAACGTCTTTGTCATTAAGATGGCGGCGGGCAACTCTACTGCGATTCGAAAGATGAAGAAGCAGCTTACCGAGTACAACTTCGAGATCCGCGATACTCCCTCGATCACCTCAAAGTACAAGAACCGAGCTGACTTGATCATCAGCCTAGCCGCACTGGAAACGATTATCATCGATATGCCGGTGATCGATCGGTACGTGTTCATCACCAGCGACAGCGATTTTACCGTCATCATGGAGATGCTCCGTAAGTATGGTAAAGAGGTCTTCCTCGTCACCAAGGAGATGGTCAGCGACAAGCCAGTGTTCTCAAACAGCTGTGATGAGATCCTCATCATGGAGTCCTACACGCCGAAGGCAAAGAATGCAAAGAAGGAGCCAAAAGTAACTACTACTGAACCAACCCCCGAAGAGAAGATGAATGAACATGTAAAGGAGCTTGCGAAGAAGGTAATCGACTCCTTCGATCCTGACACGTGGCAACTCACCAGCTTTGTAGGGACCAAATTCCATCAGATGGATAAGAGCCGGATGATTGAACGGTCAAAATATAAGTCATTGGGGACCCTTCTCACCCACTTGGAAAAAGAGAAGTACATCACAAAACGAATCAATGAAAAGGGCCATCCTGAACTGAGGAAGGCCACTGAGTAAAGGAAGATTGTATGAAACGAACACTGCTCATTATTATGATTGCATGCTTAAGTATCGGATTTGTAGCCGCTGAGCCGTCATTGAACGGAATCAGCGGGTATATCATCGCCCCCTCAGCTGAGATTGAGAAAAGCGGGGCAAACCTAGGAATTACTACCGGCTATTCAATGCTCTTTGGTGACCAAGGCTTTGCTCACATCCCATTCATTAACCTTTCATTCCCCCAAAAGATTGAAACCGCATTCGCTGTCGACACGAAGGAAACAGTTGACCTGCTCCTTTCGGCAAAATGGCAATTCATTCAAAAGAAAACTACAACATTTGCCGTGGGTACCACCCTCCAACTCCATGAGGTAGGTGATACCAACACCTTCGGTGTCCAGGGATATCTAGCCTCAACGTTCCACCACACGCTGATGGACTTACCGACGAAATCATCGCTGATGATCGGGTACTCTTGGAAGCAGGGAACGCAAGCGACGAGCAACATTGACTTCGCTGTCGGTCTTGAGACGATGATTTTTCCCAATAAATTAAAGAACCACCTCGCTCTTCTGCTCGACTTCGGAAACATCTCCTACAGTCTGCACCCCTCCGGTGGCGACGCCGAGAACCGAGGTCTGGTCAACGTGGGGCTTCGAGTCCCCGCCCTTGAGATCTTCCCCTCAACCCTCGTCTCCTTTGACGTGCGAGCTCTGGATCTCTTTGATCACAAAGGCCGGGCGGTCAGCTTAAGTGCCGCCCTGACCTTCCGTCCGTAGTTACTCGATCTCAACCACTTTGATCATATTGGTCTTACCGCTGGAGCCCACCGGGACTCCGGCGGTAATGACCACGGTCTCTCCAGTATCCACGAGACCATTATTCTTCAAATACTCCGGGGCAAAGAGGAGTAGCTCATCGACACTTGCTAACTCATCGATGAGGATCGGAGTTACTCCCCAACTTAAGGAAAGGTATTGGACAACCGCTTTATTTGGACTGAACGCTAAGATCGGAACCGAGGGGCGGAACTTGGCGATCAGCCGAGCGGTAGAGCCGGAGTGAGTAAAGCAGGTGATGTACGCTGCTTTTACACTAATCGCCAGATCGCGGGTGGCCAAGCCGACCGCTTCAGTGATGGTTTGTTCGCGCAGCATATCCAAACTTGAGACCTGGTTCATCACCCTTCGTTGGAAGATCGCACTGCTCTCGATCATCGTAGTGATATTGGCCATCGTTCGAACTGCCTGAAGAGGATAGTCACCGGCGGCGGTTTCGCCGCTGAGCATCACCGCACTGGTTCCGTCCAAAACCGCATTGGCTACGTCATTTGTTTCAGCTCGCGTTGGGCGGGGGTGATGGATCATCGATTCAAGCATCTGCGTTGCGGTAATTACCGGAAGGTTTCGGTCGATTCCCATCCGGATGATCGACTTTTGAATCAAAGGAACTTCTTCAGCGGGAACTTCGACCCCTAGGTCGCCTCGGGCGATCATGATCGCACTGCTTTCATCGATGATTCGATGAATATTATCAACCGCTTCCGGTTTTTCAATCTTGCTGATGATTGGGATCGCATAGCCAAAGGTTTCGATCATGTATTCTTTCAACAGTGCTACGTCTTCGCCACTACGGACAAAGGAAAGGGCAACGTAGTCAACCTTATTCTTAAAGCCAAAGGCCAAATCCGCTTTATCTTTTTCTGTAAATGAGGAGAGGTGGGTAAGCGGAACGCCGGGAAGGTTCACTCCTTTGCGGGGAAGGATCGTTCCCTCTTCCAGCATCCGACAGTGAATGTCACTTCCTTCGATCTTTTCAACAACCAACGAAACGAGTCCGTCGTTGATGAGAACGCGGTTTCCAACCGCGATCTCTTGGTGCAGGTAGGGATAATCGATCGAGACTCGGTTGCGAGTACCAACTTCCTCCTGAGTAGTGAGCACTAACTCTTCATCTGCTTCCAACGTATATGAAACCTCGGCCAATGATCCTAAGCGAATTTTCGGACCCTGTAAGTCCATGAAGATCGCGATTTCGATCCCTAGTTCAGCTGCTGCCTTTCGGGCTAGGTCATGCCGGTTTTGTTGCTCTTCATGTGTTCCATGACTAAAGTTTAGTCGGATAACTCGACATCCTGCTTGAAGGATTGCTTTAATGATCCGGTACTCATCACTGCTGGGGCCTAGGGTAGCCACGATCTTGGTATAGTTCATGGGTTAATCATCAGTGATTGAAGAAGGTTTGTAAAGCAGGAGCAAGAAAAACCCTGAGTAAAAGAAGGTATCAGAATCGCTGAGGAAATACTTGCTAAGCAATCTCTGTTTTCTTGCTCTTAAGAGGAACCTTTTTAATCGATTCTTTCCACTGAATCTTTGGGTTATCTTGATACCGCTGAGCCAAGGTTAAGATTTTTTCATCACACTGAGAGGCTAGAAGATCATCAATGAGGGCAACATCGAATGTCTTGGCGGTGTTTGATTGAACTCGTCTAGCGGCATTGTTCATCTTGCCTACCCAGATGGCATCGGTAACGAATGGTTCAACCAACCCATAGAGAGAATCGAAGTCATCATCCAACAACGGCTCACATGAAACACTCGTGGAATAACCATGACAAAAGGCATACTTCAAGGATTCCAACCGCTCTTCAAAAGAAGGGGCATTAGGCTCCCAAATTGATAATATTTTAGAATCACTGGATCCAATAGTGAACCGGAATCGGATTAGGGAACGATATTCTTGAAAACAATCTACAAGTCGTTTAATACATTCAATGTGCGGCTTGGTGACGATGAGCAATTCATTTTCATTTTTGAGAAGCTTTTCAATTACCTCCATCGCGAGATCAATATTGGTCGGAGTGATATCGTGGGAGGACGGGACCATAATGGGGCCGTCCTTCTTTCCAAACGAGCGTTTGGACAAATCGACAGGCTCTTCAAGGTTCCACGTATCGACTTGTTTCTTTTTAAAGCGAATCATCATCGCTTTGGCGTAGCAATAGACGCAGTCGTTGCTACAACCCAGGACAAAGTTGTAAGTATAAGGAGTCCACTCTTTGGTACCAAACTGAAATGGTTTTGTCATCGCTTAAGTATACCAAAGATCTGAGCACTGCGTTGTTTTTCCTTCGGGTGATATCAAATCACCCCGATGGGTGATACAAATACTGCTCCTAGGCGATTGTTTGATTTACGCTAAAGAGCGAGTCTAAGGACATGGAAAAACGACGCACCTTAGATTGGATCATCATCTCCCTTTCAATTGTGTTAACAGCCCTTGGCCTTATCGGCATCGGCTGGCTTCATGTAGACAGTTCTACCGATGCCTTCATCCCAACGAACGCGGATGTGGTGCAAGTAAATGATCGAATTAAAGAACGCTTTGGTTCGTTAGATCCCATGGTAGTGAGCATCTATGCAGAGAATACAATCCTTCAACCCAAGTACATGGAGATTCTTAAAAGCATCTCCACCGAGATCGAGAAGTTGGACGGCGTCTCCACCGCCAACTCAATCGCCAATGTACAACACTTAGAACCATCATTTGATGGAGTTGAAGCGGTATCTCTTTACGACGGTGACATTGAGGCGTTGAAGAATCGGATCGAAGAGTGGCCCTCCTTCTATGAAGGGACCTTCCTCTCGCCCGATCATACTGTTGCTTCTGTTCTCATTCAAACTACCCTGGATTATGACTCAACCAAACTTCTTCATGACCTACGGGATGTCGTCTCTCCGTACAATGGGGTTGTTGAAACCTCGATCTTAGGTCTCCCCGCAGTCACTGAGGCAATTAGTGAGAGTTTGCTCAGTGACTTGGGGATTTTAATCCCGATCGTCGCAACCCTCATCATCCTCATCCTCTACTATTTCCTTCGCTCCTTCAAAGCAACCCTCCTCTCCCTCGTCCCTCTCATCTTCTCCTCCTCGGTTGCCCTCGGGATCATGGCGATCGCCAACATTACCTTTACGATGGCTACGATGTTGGTGCCAGTCTTGCTGCTCATCGTCGGCAGTGCCTATACGATCCATATCTTTAGCCACTTCTTTCAAAACCAGGATACCGGCACGATCGAGGAGGTTCTCAAAACTGTTGTAAAGAGAAACACCTACCCGATCATCGCCGCAGCGGCGACAACCGCCTTTGGGTTCTTGGCTCAACTCTCCTCCCCCTTAGGTCCCTTTCGAGTATTCGGACTCTTAAGCTTCGTTGGAGTTGTCGTCTGTGCGTTCAGCTCCCTCGTGCTTCTTCCCGCCTTGATTCGGGTTGTCTACAAGCAACCAACCGGCAAGGAGAAGATGAAGCAACGAGGAAAAGATTCAAGACTCATGGCAGCTGCCGTAGTGGTGGCAAACCACCACGGTAAAATCCTCCTATGGGTCTCGCTTGCCGTATTGGTAATCTTCCTTCCCTTGACTTACTACTTCCTTGAAAGCGGAACAAACATGCTTGAGTTCTTCCGCCCCTCCTCTTCTTTCGTCAAAGACTCCAACCGGTACAACGAACGGATGCAAGGCAGTTTTTCAATGACCGTCATGATCGAGCCGGAGGAGGGCGTCTCAATCCTCGATCCCTCTACTCTTAAGATTATCGAAGGAGCGATCAAACACATTGAAGAGCAACCGCTGGTCGGTGGAGTACAATCGATCATTCCCTTTGTGAAGCGAATGAACCAGCTTCTCGGACCGGGTGAGGACGAAATCATCCACACTGTCGAAGAAGAAGAGGTGTTCTTCGACTTCTTCGCCTTCGATGATGACTTCTTCTTAAGCTTTGATGATGAACCGCTCTACGAAGAGGAGGTAGTCGCCAGTGCCGGCGGCCAAGGCGAATATGAGATTCCCAGTGACCCCGAGCGCTATGGGTTGGCGAATGAAGAGGACCTGGCGAACCTCATCGCCCAATACCTTCTTCTCTACTCCGGTAACCTCGATACGTTCATCAACGACCCTCTTGAGCCAGATGCCACTGCTTTAACCCTGGTCCTTAAGAGTTCGGATACCAACCAACTCCGCGGCATTGCAAATCTTATTCCTACCCTCTTCCCGGATAGCTGGAGCATTGAAGTTGGAGGAGGCGAAGCCGTGGCGCTTTCGCTTGCCGACTTGGTAACCCGAAGCCAGATTATTAGTTTGTTCAGTTCATTGGTTGCGGTGTGGTTCTTGGTGTGGTTTACCCTCAAGTCTCCAAAGCTTGCAACCCTTTCGTTAATCCCTTGTCTCTTTGCCCTTTTGGCAGTGTTTGCTTCAATGCTTGCCTTCTCGATCAAGCTTGATATCGTTACCAGCTTACTTGCGGCGCTGTGTATCGGAATCGGGGTCGATTACGCGATCCACCTTCTCAGTGCGATCGTCCGAAACGACATGGAGATGGATCAAGTTCTACAAACAACCGGCAAGGCGATCCTTGCCAACGCTGCATCCGTTGCTCTTGGCTTCATCGGCCTCCTCTTCAGCCGCTTCATGCCCATTGCAAATTTAGGTGTTTTATTCTGTATCGCAATGGCAACAGCAGCAACCAGCGCGCTGCTGTTGCTGCCTGCGATCGCTATACATTATCCAAAGCTCATTTCCACAAGGAGGACCAATTCATGAAACGAGTGCTCATAGTACTACTGATTATCCTTATTCCCACCCTGCTGGTGGCCGCTCCGCCCGCCGCCGAGATCATGGACAAGGTCATTGAAACCCAAAAGTCCGATAGTGCCGCCCTCGACCTTAAGCTCACCTTAATTGAAGCCAACGGCACTGAGCGTGAACGAAGGATCCAAACCCTCAGTCAAACTGTCGATGGAAAGACCTCGATGATTACCGTCTTCCTCTCCCCCGAAAGTGTTAAAAACACCCGCTTCCTCTCTGTTGAAGGAAAGAGTGGAACCGAACAATGGATCTTCCTCCCTGCACTGAAACGAGTTCGAAAGATTAGCGCCTCCGAAGAGGGCGGATCATTCATGGGCAGTGATTTCTCCTACACCGATATGGCATCGACTACCTATGATGCTGATGAGGCAAACCATCGCCTCATCGAAGAGACTCCGACAACCTACGTTGTCGAGTCGATTCCTAAGAAGATCACAAGCTATGGAAAGAATATCGCCACCGTTGATAAGGAAACGTTCCTTCCCCTCAAGGTCGAGTTCTATGCTCCCGACCAAAAAACCTTGATCAAAACCCTCACAACCTTGGAAATGAGCAAGGTTGGAAACCGACCGATCACGAAAGTACTTGAAATGAAAACCGTTGCAAGTGGACACGCTACCCGGTTGGAGATGGTTCAGGTTCGCTATGATGTCCCCATCCCAGCTGCCTACTTCACCACACGCTTCTTAGAAACAGGGAGGTTATAAGATGATGAAAAGATTACTGGCCCTTGTATTGTTACTTCTCTTTCTTTCTCCGCTCTTCGCATTCGATTTCTTCGCGACATTGGATGATGAAGAAACAACCGAACTCTTCGCTGAACCGGTAAAGACTAAAGAACTCACCTCCCTCTATGTCGCAGGATTTGGTACCTACTATCCGCTGGAAAAAGAGGTAGAAGATATGTTTGGCTATGGGATCTCCCTTGGTGTAAACTTTGAAGAAAATCGCGATCGTATTCGGACAGAAGTCGACTTCTCCTTCAGTCCAATTCTCCGCGATCCCCTTTCTGTTCGAACCCTCGCCGTTACCTTCTTCTTCGGTCCGACAAACCTCAAAGTGGGCATGTTCACCCACCCCTGGGGAACCAGCACTACCCTTCACGCCGTTGATATCCTCAACGCCCAAGATATCTCCCAAGGAATCTTGGATGACCCCGAAGCGATGAAGAAGAGCGAGTTCATGGTCGTCTATAATGCCTACTTCAAACGCTCTTCCCTCGATCTCATCATCAAACCATTCTATCGACCAATCGAAATGGATGAAGATGATCGATACTCTCCGATGGATACCAAGAACTTGATGGGAGGAATGTATGATCTAGGAGGTGGGTTATCCATTCCAATCATAGTACCTGATAAACTCCCCGT
>CAYUHP010000039.1:0-15185 GCA_964444595.1 uncultured Sphaerochaeta sp.
GCAGTGGATTTCTTGCCATCTTGGAGGATGGCTCTGACGGAAGGGGTGCTCTTTTATACTGACACCTACGACCTGAGAATGTTTAATCCACTTATGTTCTTACACAACCTTCAGAACTTTGGCGAGGTAAACAACTCCATCGGCTTGGAGAGTGAGGTCACGCTTTCAAAGAATTGGGCGCTGAATATCCAAGTCTTCATGGACCAGATTCAAACAAAAGGGGAGCAAGATACAACTTCCTTACCGCCTAACGCCTATGCGTTCCTTCTCGGAGGCCGGTTCTCCTACCCACTAAACGAGTGGAAACTCAAAGGCTACGTTGAAGGGGTGTATACCTCTCCGTGGGTATATTTAAGAACCGGTGATCAAACGGGAAACTATGGTGATGCATATGCCGACACCCAATACAACCTCGACTTTGTGAATGTTGTTTCAATGTATGATGGTAAAAGTGGGGTCTCTTGGCTAGGGTATCCTGACGGACCAGATTCGCTTATTCTCGACACCCGAGTTGACCTTACCTACCAAGATTGGCTTTCCCTCTTTAGTAGTGTGAAAGTAAAAGCTTCAGGCCAGTATGGATTAAAAATTTGGGGCAACAAAGAGCAAAGAGTTGACGAACAGCCACCCAAAGATATTAATCTTCCACCACCCTCTGGTGCTAATCCCCTCTACACCCTAACCATTGGTTTAGGCGGGAGTGTGAAGCTCTTTGATACCAAGGTGGAGGTTGGGGTTCGCAACTATCTGGTGAATCAATGGAATAACGCAGGATATCGGGTGGATAACCAACTAACCTTTGGGATTTCCTATACGTTCTGATATACTGAGGCCCTATGAGTAAGAAAACAAATGTCCTCTATGTGGTGGAGAGCTTTTCAACGGGAGTATACGCGATTGTTCGGGATATCGCCTGTAACCTCGACCCTGATCGATTTAATGTGCTCATCATCCACTCCTTAAGAGATGATTCACCCAGTACGATTGAGAAAGATTTTGATAAAGAACATATCCGTTTGCTCTATATTCCGATGAGTTCAGGCAAGGAGTACCTTACTTCGATTAAGAAGATTCGAATTGCCGCAAAGGCCTTTAACCCAGATTCGATTCATCTTCACTCATCAAAGGCGGGGTTCTTAGGAAGATTGGCCCTTAAATCGTTCAAAGTACCTGTTATCTACAGCCCTCACGGTTTTTCTTTTCTTCGGGTGGATGTGGGGCCGCTAAAGCGCTGGATCTTTTTCCAACTCGAGTACTGGATCAACAAGTACAAGCCATCAACGGTGGTTGCGGTCTCGGAAGGGGAGAAGCAACACGCTCTTCGCTTTACAAAGAATGTACAGCTGATCAACAACTTCATCGATACAAAAGGCTTTGAGTCTTCGGTGAACGAAGAGGTAGGATTAATAGCTACGTGCGGACGAATATCGCCGCAGAAGAACCCCGTTCTTTTTAATGAGATTGCCCTAGCGCTTCCTCACCTCTCTTTTCTTTGGATAGGAGACGGTCCGCTTAAAGAAACCCTTACTTCCCCAAATATCTCTGTTACCGGATTACTCACTCACGCTGAAGCCATTGAGCACGTAAAACGTTGTTCGGTCTACCTTCAAACATCCTTGTGGGAGGGAATGCCAGTTTCCATCTTGGAGGCGATGGCTGCATCTAAGGCGTGTGTGGCCTCCGATGTCGTGGGTAATCGTGATCTGATTCAAACCGAAAAGACCGGCTATCTTTGCGACCCGAAGGACCCTGAGTCATTTGTCCAAAAGATTTCTCTTCTCATGGAAGATGATGAGCAGCGAAAGAAGATCGGTGAACGTGCTAAAAACTACATAGTTGAGTATCATGAACTAGGCCAAGCGGTTCGAGCGTACGAAGATCTTTACCTCGCAACCGTGTAACATAATTGAATAAATCTTGTTTACCTCTATAATAGCTAAAGAGGTAGATAACTCTCTGTTGGTGAGGTATGTGCCCAACGTTCACACAATGTTATGAGGAGATATGCGCCTTGGGTGGTAGTAATCGATTGAAGCGAATGATGTTATTCCTCATCCTTATTGTGGCTGTGCTGGCTTCACTTACCGCCGAAGAGGGAGTACTCCTGACCAGCGATAACGTTCAGTTCTATGAGATCGCCGAATATCGTTTTGTCGTTGATGGAAAAACCAAAGCTGGGCCATTGCGTCATCTCGTCATTCCCACTGAGGGTGATCCCCTTTTCGACAGTGAAGAGAAGATGGTCCGAGCCTTAGACTCGAAGCGCCAAACCTTGATCAATCAACGCCTCTTCACAGATATTTCCTACGAGTATGAACTTATCGCGTACCACGACAAGACCGCTGCGTTCGTTGTTACCTTTTACATCGTCGATTCAAAAACATTTCTCATGGTCCCATACCCAAAGTTCTCGAACGATAAAACGGGGTTGCAATTGGGGATCAAAGCGTACGAAAAGAATATCTTCGGGATGTTGGGCACACTGATGCTCACCGCCTCAACTGCACAGAATGATGGGGGAGTTGTTGGCTGGGAACACCGCCGTGATATCCTTGAGCTCTCAATTACCGGTCTTCCGCTTAAAGATGCCAGCGCAAACATCACCGTTGGCTATGACAAGGTGAAGAACCAGGGGGCAAACCTGACCCTCAAAACGGCCCTATCCAACATACATTTGTTTGGAGCCAAGTTGGGCTTTGGGTTTGAGTACATTAGAAAAGAAGGAAACCCCACCACCGACTTTACCTTCAATATCGGATTGACCAACATAAAAGTCTTTGGAGTCAACCTCGCTCTCAGTGGCTATGGTGAGTTTAAACCACAAGCCGACTTTACTGCGTGGAACCCGGTTCTCTGGGGGGTGAAAACAAACTATGGGCCGTTTAACCAAAACGGAGGCCGCTATACCCTCGCCACCAATGTCGAATTTAACGGGTACCAGAAAACCACTGGCGAGTTTGCAAACCTCTATGTTTCTAACGTGTTAACCCAGCACGGCCTTCGGTTTTTCAAGTATCCGATTAGCTTCAATATCGCCGCTGACTTCAATATGCCGATTGAATCAATGTACCTTAAAAATGCAAATGTAAGCTCCACGATCGGGACGAGCTTTAATCTTCCGTTCGGCTTTAGAGCTTCAGTTTCCACCCAACCACTCGTCGAATATAAAGACTCAATACGTTTTGGCGAGGGGGATGTGCTACCGTTCTCCTTTGTTACCGTCGCCTCCCTCTCCAGTGGTTCGATTAACTGGCATGGGAACTTCCGCGAAGGCCATTCGATCTCTCTTTCCTACAAGCGCCAAGACTACCTGCAGAAGAACAATGAAAGCGATTATTGGTACCTTGAGGGTAAGGCGAGTTGGTTTCCCTTCATCGCTTATCATGTAAACCCATCCTTCCAACTCACCGGTTTCTACACCGGAGATACGATTATGCGTAAGTTTCTTCCCTCCGACACGAAGTCCCTTGGAGACTACTTCCGCGGTTACTTGAGCTCATCAAGTGCCCTTTCTAAGATGAATGGTAAAGCTCTCTCCTGGGGGGCGGTCGGAAGCATTAACCTGACCACCGATTTCATAAACTTCGGCTTTGCCAAATCATATGCGAGTCCCTTCCTCGACATCGGGGTGTTTGGGGATGTTGAAGCGGAGAATGGATATGCGCTCGTAAGTACAATTGGGCTAGACGGGTGGATTATCTTTAACAAGCACACCGCCTATCCGATTCGAGGATCATTGGGCTTCAACTTGGAAGATCTTCGCAAAGCATTTGCGAATGAACTGGAGTGGAAGAACGTTGAATGGGAACTCTTTATCGGCTTTGACTTACACTTCTAAGAGCAGATCGACAAACTCCTGAGCACTGAAACGCAAGGGAAGATTATCAAAGTGGGTATCCATCTCTTCTTGAACCTCTTCGGAGCTTGCATATCCTTTGATTCGCTTGATTTGGTTCTTGGTTGAACGTTCAACCCAACCGACACTGTTGCGCTTGAAGAAACTCGTGGTATCGCGAGCTGCGTAAAGAACTTGAGAAAGTAAGAACGGCCGACGCAGGGCGATCGATTCCATCAATGCATTTGCTCCCGCTTTACCAGCCTGGATATCACTGGCGAGGATATACATGCCAATGTTTGAAACAAAGCCGGGAACATGTACGGTTAAGTTGGAATTTTTTGTAATCGCAAGAAAGTGAGCTTTTGTTCGCTCATTGGTTTTTCCTACCACGATGATTTGATAATCGACTCCCTCTTTTACCAACCGTTTTATGAGATGGTCTGATCCAATCCCTTCACCGCCGAGGTTGTAGAGGATCGTGAAGCGGTCGGCGAGGCCCAACTGCTTTCGAGCTTCCTTCTTGGAAACAATCTCCATCTGCTCAATTGACTGTTGGAGGGGAAAGGGGCAGTGAACGATTTGATCAGAGCGATACTTTTGCTTGACCAAGTTTTCTTTTCCGACGATTGAAGGAATAAAGATCTTATCGACGTTGGGGTGAAAGCCGGCAACGGGGTTGTTAAAGGCATCCGCGGCGTAAACGTAGACCTTCACATCGAGGTCGTAGTAGAGCACCAATTCGCCTACGATGGCCCCGCCAAGGAAGTTGGTAGAAAGGATCACTTCTGGCTTGCGAGCGTTGTACCAGGTGATAAACCCTCCTCTTATCGGCTTTGTCTTAGCAAGAGCACGAATGACAACGTTGAAGAATCGATTATCTGAAAGTCCGTGAGCAATTCGCTCTAAAACGGGGTGTTTGAGAAAAAACCGCCACTCCGCTTTGCAGTACCAGTGCCAAAACCGGGAGTTCAAGGCGATGAAGAGGTCCTCTTCCAGCGCATCATATCCTCGTTCAATGAGCACGTCGCTGATCGCTTTAGCCGGGACATAGTGTCCCTTGCCCGCATCAACATAGAGTAATGAGATGGTCATGGGGACCTCCTACGAAGTTCTTCTTTTAAGGGTACTTACAGCCCGTATTACCGAGGGCATGATAAAAAGCGTGGCGAGCATACAGTTAAACAAAGCCGTTGACATGAGAATACCAAAAATTCTCACTGGTGCATAGGAAGCAAAGAGAAACATCAACATCCCGGCGACGATGGAAAGCGTGGTAAGGATAATTGGTCGGCCCGTCTCGCTGATCGTATCTTGCAACAAGAGGGCGGTATCTTGATCGATTGTTTTATCGATCTTGTTTCGATAGCGCAGAAGGAAGTGAATCGCATAATCAACTCCGACTCCAACTGATACGGCAGCAAAGCTGACGGTGATCAGGTCGAAGGGGATGTTGAGCACAAACATGATGATGTAGTTGGCCATCACACCGGTAAGGACCGGAATCAACGCATAGAGTGCCAAAGAAAGCGAACCAAAGGCGATGAGGACAACGAGAAACACAAAGAGGAAACTGAAGTAAATCGACATCTTTTGGTCGTTGAGCAGGGTGTTGGAGAAGTGGAGCGCTTGGTGCGGCTCACCGTCCAAGGTGACGATCGTATCGGCGGGTAACAGATCTAAGTATTCAAGAACCGTATCCTCGATTCGCTGAGCACTGCCGATCGTTCCGAACTCGCCCTCGATCGCATCATAGTTTTGAAGGATGATCGTAAGGGTGTTTCCGTCGCTACTGATCACCGATTCCAAATCTTGTTTGCCTTGGTTGCTCATGAGGATCACCATTCGCGAAAGCAGATTCAACAAACCCTTCGAGGTTGGAATCGTATGCTCACCAGAGTACACTTCATTGGCAAATGCCACGTAGGAGGCAAAGGAGAGGCTTTGGCGGATGTCGTCATTTTCCTCTTTTATCTGCTCTTCAAACTCGTACACTTGAGAAAGATGTTCCGGTTCTAAGAAGAAGTTGGAGGAGTCTTTAGGAGCGTTGATCGTGATGAAGTACGGGGTGTTCCCGCCCATCGTTCGGGCGAAGTGCCGGCTGCTGATCGTGAAGGGATCACGTTTGGGCAGATAGGACATGTAGTTGGTGTTCACGCTAATCTTATCGTGGGTTACTCCAAAGCCGGCGATAATCGCAACCCATAAAACAATAAAAAAGATCCAATACCGTCCGACCAGAACGTTTATTCCGTTTACGATTGTGGCTAAGTAGCCCCTTCGATAGGTTTTGATGTGGCGGATTTTTGGTTTGCGAACCAAGCTTAAGACTGCCGGGAGGTAGGTTGAAGCGAGGATTGCACAGTAGGTGATCCCGATTGCAACGGCGATACCAAACTCTTTGAGGGCCCCGGTCTTCGAGGTAAGAAGACTCAAGAACCCGGCAACGGTGGTCAGACACGCAAAGAGAATCGTCCGAAGAATCTTCTGAGTCGAGGCGATCGCCCCACGCCCAATTTCATGACCGGCAAAATATTCACTGATGACGTGAATTGAATAGGATGAACCCAAGTTTAACACCATCGCCGGGGTAACGATGTTGATGATCGTGAGGCTGTAGCCAAGCAGTCTCATCGTTCCAAACGTCCAGATGATCCCCATCATCGACATCGAGAAGGGAAGAAGAACACTTCGCTTTGCCTTAAAGGAGAGGTAGTACACCACCAAAATGGCAAACAAACACAACAAGAGGATTAACGCCAAATCTCGAGAGAGGTAGCGCATCAGGACGTTGGTGATAACGGCAGCCCCGTTTACGGAAACAGTCATGCCAGCAGCAAGAAGGGGCTTGAGAATTTCTTGCAGTTCATCTTCCATTTGTGGGGTGAGCGCAACCGATTCAAAGTTTACAAAAAGGCCGTGCAGATCCTCACTGACTAGGTAGTTTTTCACCATTGGATCCGTTTCGACTCGCTCTTTTAATAGTTGAGCCTCATCTTCAGTCCAATTGGAGGAGCCAAAGGGAACACTCATCAGTCGGGTTCCTCTTTTTTCCAACGTTACAAAATCAAAGAGGCTGAAGCGAGAAGCAAGGTAGGGCGATGCACTGAGGCTCTCCAGAACTTCATTGATCAGCGTTAATGTTTTTGCCGTATAGAGGGTAGGGCTCTCGATGAGCAGCATGTAGGTTGAGGTGAACAGGGTATCCTCATCAAGTTCATCATCCACCTCTAAGGCAAGCGGCTTTTCTGCCGGTGTGGCTGGAGTAACCCCACCGTGGTAGGTGGAGTTTGTCTGATCTTTTGCTAGGAGGGATGTGTAGTCAGCATTAAGATTGAGAAAGAGCGCATGGTAGAGAAAAAACCCGGTAAGTGCGACAACGATTCCAATCGTAACTACTGCATATTTACTGATAAGTTGGAGAAAGGATACTTTCATGAACAGCTCCTAGCGCCGCCGCTTATTTTTCCTGTAGGGGCGTTGGGCTCGCTCGCGTTCACTCCCCTTACGCCGAGCGGAAAGGTTTTTCCCGTTTGGATTATCGGGTTTTGCTCGGGATATGATCGCCGGACCGCTTGTTGAAGCAAACGCCGTGAGGATCTGCTCAGCAATTTGGTTTGGGGCACTGACAAAGGAGTACGCATCTTGGACGGTCACCTCTTGAATATCGCGATTTTCGGCTCCTACCTTCGATACAAGGTAATCGACCAAATTGCGTTTGTCCAGACCATCCTTCTTTCCCCGGGCGATAAAGAGGCGAGTATATTCACTGCGAGCGGGTTTTGGAGCCTCACCACTCAATTCGCTGATCGTTCGATATCGCTTCGGATCCAAGACCGGCTGATAGAGGCTTGCTAACAAAGAAGCAAGAATCACCTCCGGCAGTTCATTACCGGTGATCTCCAAAGCAAGTTTGAGGAAGGCTTCATTCGGTTCGTTAAGGCCTTTCAGTTTCTCGATGATCTGCTTTCGCTTCGCCTCGATGATCGCCTCAACGGGTGGAATCGTGGTTCGTTGAATCTCGCTTTGGGTGACTCGGCGGATGAATTGAAGGCGTTTGAATTGGCGCTGAGCAACGAAGGTGATCGCAATGCCCTTTTTTCCCGCTCGACCGGTTCGACCGATCCGATGGATATACGCCTCTGGGTCCTCAGGCAGGCTGTAGTTGATCACGTGGGTGAGGTCGCTGATATCGATTCCGCGAGCGGCAACATCGGTAGCCACGATGATGGCAAGCTGCCTCGCTCGCATCCTGTTGAGAATCGATTCGCGCTGTTTTTGGGAGAGATCGCCGTGGAGAGCCTCGGCGTTGTAACCGCGCTCAACAAGTTTTTGGCCCACCTCATCACATTGAAGCTTCGTGCGACAAAAGATGATTCCGTAGAAGTGCTCTTCGATATCAATAAAGCGAGTGAGTGCTTCGAATTTGTCGCTTTCTCGAACTTCAACAAAGAGCTGTTCAGTTAAATCGGTCGTCAGGGTTTCTTCAGTAACGCGAACAACCTCAGGGTTGTTCATATAGCGTTCGGCAAGGCGGCGAATTGGATCGGGCATCGTTGCACTGAAGCAGAGGGTACGCTTCTCTTGAGGTGCTTGAGCCATGATCGCTTCAATGTCTTCGACAAAGCCCATATCGAGCATCTCATCCGCTTCATCAAGAACCAGGAACTTGAGTTGATTCAACACGAGCGAACCCCGCCTAAGGTGATCGAGGATTCGCCCTGGAGTACCGACGACTACGTGGACTCCCTTCTTCAGTTGGCGAAGTTGATTGACGATCGCCGCTCCTCCATAGAGGGCAGCAATTTCGAGGTTACGATCTCCCTTGAGGGAGTAGATCTCTTCGGCATTTTGGATTGCAAGCTCCCGAGTCGGAGCGAGGATTAACGCCTGAACTGCGTTGATGTGTTCCTCGACGATCTCAAGAATCGGCAGGCCAAACGCCGCCGTTTTGCCGGTTCCCGTCTGCGCTTGGCCGATTACATCTATTTGATCTTTTAAAAGAAGGGGAATGCACGCTGCTTGAATGTTAGTCGGATGAGTAAATCCTTTGCTTTCAATAGCTTTAATCGTTTGGGCGGACAAACCGAGGTCCGCGAAAGTTGGTATATTGGTCATGAATCTCCAGTGTGTTAAGACAACAAGTGAGTGTACCGAATGGGGGTAACTGTTGCAAGGGCGTTACCATCGATTGGCAACCTCTTCAGCGAAGCCGGCGATCTTTTCCACCACAATGGTTTGCCCGTCATCCAATTTGCACGTCCCACTGAAGTACCCGAAGATTTGATGTTGTTCACTTGTGATGAGAAGGAGGTTGAAGTGGGAGGAGCGGTCGGTAACCGGCTTGAAGATCAAATCGAGGCGCCCCTGGCTATCGGTGATTCTCCACTCTTCAAGATATGAGGGGTACTCAAACGTCACATCATCCAGTTTATGCACTTTTGAGTCGTAGATAATTACGTTCTCGCTTGCAACGCTGCGATCGGTAAAGCCATAGCCGAGGTTGAGCCCGAAGGGGACTTGTTCCACGAGGCCACTGCAACTGGCCCAATACCACGTGTTCTTATACGTCCACTTTCCCCGGCCCCAATCGAGGACCCCAAACGTTGAACCCAGTGTAAGGTCTTTCTTTTCAGTCCCCCGGCGAATCGTGCCCGTTGCCCGTAAACAGTTCACTTTCTCATTGTGGTAGAAGCAGGTGCGTTTCTGTGCCCAACTCGTGGCAATCGTCATCGATTCAAGCTCTTGAGGCTGGGTTAAGGTGAACTCGACATCCAAACCGGTAACTCCGTTGCCTAGATCCAAGGAAGGACAGCCGTAGATGATGTGTCGTTCTTCGCCGCGCTTGATCAACGCGATTCGGAGGTGTTTGTTCGCCCAGGAGAGCTCATGGTCCTCCGTTGAAGTTGCCCCAAGGCCCAACTTCCCAAGGCTTAAGGGGGCGATTGCATCGGTTTGACTGACTCTGCCGGTTACCAAGTCGATGTAGGAGATTGCAAACAACGCCGCATACCCAAGATCACTGAAGGTAACGCAGGTTGCCCAAAGTTCGTCTTGGTTGATCACTGCATAGTATTCCCACTCTTTAATCGTGAGTGAAGAACCTTTTACCAGGGAGCGATTATACGTCCAAACTGGGGTTCGGGCCCAGCCCTCTTCGATAATCTTACCGTCTTTGCCCAAGAGGGGTTGTTTGTTAGTTACTTCGTGTTGCATGCCTAAGCATAACACACCCAAAGATCTTGGGCTAGAAAAAAGCCGGTCGATTGACCGGCTTGGTTGGGTTTTATTGACCGAGAACGACTCGGAGGAACGTTGTCAGGAAGTTATCCTTGTGCAAGTCAGATGCATACAACGTTTGGGCCAGGTTCTCTTGGTTCTGACTGCCGGCGAGGTAGTCATAGAACATCGTTGTGTAACTGCCCATTCCTTCATCGAGGGAATCTTCACCGACTTCGACGAGCAGATACACTCCGTCAGCTTGCATCGGTTCGAGCAGGGTATGCTCGCTTGCGCTAAACAGCTCAGCCTGTACCTCGCTCTTTGCGTAGGAGGCAAGCATTCCGGTGGGATCGGTGTAGGAGAAGTTGTTCAAGAAAGAGGAGTTGCTGACGTTGTAGCTGGTTGGCTGAACGTTCACCAGATCAAGGTCATAGGTAAAGGCGGCTTCCTCCAAACCGAACTCTTTGGCGTAGTGGGAAACCTCAGAAACGAGGTTGCTGAGGTAACTGTCCATCAGTTCATCTTCGTTGCTGGCGATATATGCTTTGACGAGTCGGAGGGCGGTTTCATCGGCAAGATCGGCTTCTTTCGCTTCAGCCATTATGCGATAGACTGCCCAGCCGCCGTTTGTTTCAAAGGGACCGACGATTGAGCCGGTGGAAGCACTCAAGAGGGCTGATGCTTCATCTTCATAGCGGAAGTTCGGGGTGATCGCAAAGAAAGGAATCGTGCCGATATACCCATCCCCGCTGGCATACATATCAAGGCTTCGTTCTCGAGCTGCTTCCTCAAAGGAGTAGAGACCGCTGCGAAGCGAGGAGGCTACCTCTTCGGCATCTTCAGCTGACCCAAGGCTGATGATCGAAAGCTCGACACTCTCAAAGAGTTGCTTGTTACCAAGGGCGTAGGCGATCGCTTCCTCATTCGGGTAGAGGGAAGAATCAAAGAGGAGGTAGGAGAAGTCCCGAACGGTTGCAGCCATCGACCCGACATATTCGCGCTCGGCTTCAGAAGCGATCACGCTGCTGATATCAGTCATTACCATTTGATAGGGGAGGTTGCGGCGAATTGATGACTCGATCGCACTCTTCCGCTCGGCAGTTGCTTTTTGGTAGGTATCCACATCGAACTTTCCATCTTTGTGGTAGACACCGCTGTCAATGATCGCTCGGTTGAGTACATCGCTGTTTACTTGAATGCCCGCCTGCTTTGCGAGCTGACCGACTGCTGTGTATACAACGGTTGAGTCATAGGCGCTCTTCCAAATTTGGTAGAGTGCCTGAGTTGGATCACTCTGAAGGCCTTTATATTGGTCAGCGTAATGTTGAACTTGATCGTAGAAGTAGTTGTTGTACGCGTAGCTGATATCTTCTTTTCCGTAGGTACCAAAGACGAGATTACTTTGGTTGCGCTTTCCGAGTACCGCTCCAATCGTTGGACCTAAAACAAAGGAGGCGCCGATAAGAAGGAGAATCGCCATTCCTAAAATCCATCCAATGGTTACTCGAGGCTTTGCTTTTGCTTTGCGCTCTTTTTGTTTCTTCCCTTGTTCAAAGGAAAGAGCTTTTTTTTGTGTTACATTGTTCTTGTCGTTGTCGGACATCATTGACCTCTTTCTAACATCGTGTCTCCGCAGAGCGGACACTGTCAAGAAAAGTACCATTTAGCGTTTGCGGTGTCAATCGAACGTCTCACCTTGACATAAAAAGAGGGAAGCAGATATATTGGCTCTTGGTTGTTATATCCACGGGCAGTAGCGCAGGGGCTAGCGCACTTGGTTCGGGACCAAGGGGTCGGAGGTTCAAATCCTCTCTGCCCGATTTACTCAATGGCATTCCATTCGACGATGGGGTGCCGTTTTTTTATTTGCCCAAAAACTCGCTCACCCGTCGGAGTTTTTACGTTTTTCGATAGATGTCGCGAGTTTCTTATCGAACGTTATGAAGGTGCAGGATCCCGACGCAACAACAGGCAGTTCACATAATCTAACGGCTTTTGCGGTCTGTTCTTGATTAAGAGCGTAGACCCCTATGAGCACATAAACTCCTTCGGCAATCGATTCACTGAGGGTGTATGCTCCGTTTTGGATTACTCTTACAGCTCATTCATGCAGATCCTGATTATCAGCGAGCAGATATCTGAGAATGATGTCCGTATCAATGAGCGTTGCCATATTTTTTAATGATGAGCCCCGTATTTCATGCCTTTTTTGTATAAACGTCAACAATTGTAAAGCATCGGTTAGAAGGGGCTCTTTACGCAGAATGAACATTTTTTTTACTCGTGCTCAATAGACGATGGAAAAGGTAAGGTGTTTTTATCTACTAGCGGCTCAAAATCTTTGCAAAAACCACCTTTTTCTTTTAGGTAAAGGAATCAAGAGTGTGTTACAATGCTAACATTACACAACGGACGAACCATAAGGAGGGTTATCCATGAAAAAAGTAACGATTTTACTCGTTGTCCTTATTGTCGGTACATTCCTCTTCGCCGCCGGTGCCAAAGAAGTCACCAAAAGCGATGGGAGACCTACGATTCGACTGATCACCGATGCCACAGGAATCGATGATAAATCCTTTAACGCTGCCGCTTGGCGCGGGATCACTGAGTTCTACGGTGAGAGTGTCGGAAATACCCCTTCACGTGGGGTGCTGTATGACGTAGTCACCAGCCAAACACAAGATGAGTACATCCCGAACCTTCGCAACGCCGCTGAGGAAGGATATGATCTGATCATGGTCACCGGCTTTACCTTTGCCGATGCTGTTGGAGAAATTGCTCCTCAGTATCCCGATCAGAAGTTCACGATCGTTGACGTCGACTGGGTTGGCCAGCCCAACGTCATGGAGTTCATCTACTCCGAAGAAGAGGGTTCCTACCTCGTCGGTCTTGCCGCTGCCCTCCAAGCGAAGGAAGATGGCATTGCCAATCCACGCTTTGGTTTCATCGGCGGAGTTCCCGGCTCAACAATTACGAAGTTTGAGATGGGCTACGTCCAAGGAATCCGAGCAATCTTCCCTAACGCCCCGATCATCGACTACTACGCCAACGACTGGGGTAAGCCGGAGCTTGCAAAAGCCCAAGCCAAGAACTGGTTTGACAGCGGTGTATACGCAATCTTCAGCGCTGCAGGCGGAACCGGAAACGGAACGATCGCCCAAGCGAAAGAATATCGGGCCCAAGGTCGAAACGTCTGGGCGATCGGAGTTGACTCCGACCAGTACGAAGATGGAATTTACTCAGGAACCAAGAGTGCTGTTCTAACCTCGATGCTCAAGCGAGTTGAAAACTCCTCCCTCCACGTCCTCAACGCCGTCGCTGATGGCTCGTTTGCAGGTGGAGTGGTTCAAATGGGAATGGTTGACGACGGTGTCGGTTACTCAACGGCTAACCCCGAGCTCTCCAAGAGCGTTGTTGCCGCTGTTGAAGCCGCCAAAGCAGACGTCATCGCCGGTAAGGTCAAGTTGTACAAGACGTACAAGGATGCTCTTGCCGCTGGTGTAGCACCTGCTGGACTTGCCGCATTGGACGACTAATCGTATGTGCCGGCAGAACGCTGCCGGCATCTTCCCCTGCCCATCAAATCTGGTGGGCAGCGGAAGATGTAATCAATGAAGGAGCTGCGGGTGAGCGAATACGCTATTGAGATGCGGGGAATTACAAAAACATTCCCAGGAGTCATCGCAAACGACAAGGTAAATCTCAGTATCAGGCACCAAGAGATCCACGCTTTGTTGGGTGAAAACGGTGCCGGCAAATCAACACTGATGAGTATCCTCTTCGGTGCCTACAGTGCGGACAGTGGGACGATTCTCATCGATGGCAGTGAAGTGGAGATCAAAAACCCGAACATTGCTACTGCATTGGGGATCGGGATGGTTCACCAACACTTCAAACTGGTCCAAAATTACACCGTTACCGAAAACATCGTCCTAGGAATGGAACCAAAGCGGGGTCAACTTCTTGATTTGAAAAAAGCCCGAGCTGAAGTTGCCGCCCTCTCCGCCCAATATGGATTGGCGGTTAATCCCGATGCAAAGATCGAAGATATCTCCGTTGGCCAGCAGCAGCGAGTAGAGATCTTAAAAACCCTCTATCGCAACGCGAATATTATCATCTTTGATGAACCGACCGCCGTCTTAACCCCCCAAGAGATCGATGAGTTGATCGAGATCATCACCAAGCTTAAGGATGAAGGCAAGACGATTGTCCTCATCACCCACAAGCTGAAAGAGATCAAGGCCGTTGCCGACCGCTGTACCGTCCTTCGCCGAGGAAAATATATCGGAACGGTTGACGTTGCTGATGTCAGTGAAGGGGACTTGGCTGAGATGATGGTTGGTCGAGCTGTCCGCTTTGAGATCGATAAGCCGGAACAGAAGAGCGGTGACGTAGTTCTGCGCCTTGAAAACCTCACCGTAAAAGATCACTTGGGGCTGGAAAAAGTTTCCAACCTCAGCTTGGATGTTCATAGCGGGGAAGTTGTCGGCATCGCCGGAGTTGACGGAAACGGCCAGAGTGAATTGCTTGCTGCGATCACCGGACTGCTTCCCTTGGCCGATGGTGAGATCTATTTGAATGAAGTGCCGATCGGAAAACTAACCATTCGCCAACGGATCGAAGCAGGGTTGGGGTATACCCCAGAGGACCGGCAACGCTACGGCCTCGTTGCCGACTTTTCGATCGCTGAAAATGTGGTCCTGAAAAACTACTATGAACCTCAGTATACCGGTCGGTTTGGCATCCTCAATACCCATGCGATGCACCAAGAGGCGAAGACTCTGATCGAACAGTTTGATATTCGAGCAGGCGAGGGCTCCTCCACCAAGGCAGGCAGCCTGAGTGGAGGAAACCAACAGAAAGCAATCGTCGCGCGGGAGATCTCCCTTGAACCGAAGGTGCTCATCGTAGCCCAACCGACTCGCGGCTTGGATGTGGGGGCTATTGAGTACATCCGCAAACGAATTATCGAAGAGCGGAGCCGCGGCCAAGCAATTCTCTTGGTTTCCTTCGAGCTTGATGAAATTATGAATCTCTGCGACCGAATCGCCACGATCAGCAAGGGAACGATTGTAGCAGTAAATAGGAGCGATGAAGTGACGGAACGGGATATCGGCATGATGATGGC
>CAYUHP010000040.1:0-15112 GCA_964444595.1 uncultured Sphaerochaeta sp.
CCCCTATACTCTTAGCCGATAGTTCATCAGAGTTTGGCCAATACGGAATCTTCTATCCTCTTGAAGATAGTGTGAACCAAAACATCCACTTTATCACTAACCCACCCTACTCCGATTCAATGACTGTATTTACCGTGGATAAGAGTAATACTCAAAAAAATACAACAATAACAACAAATGGTATCAAGTTTGGGTATGCCGCAACACTCAAAGATACGCATATCGTTAGCAGCTTACAACTTACAAATGATTCATTCTTGATTGCTACCGAGAAGCATGGAATGTATTCTGTTAAAGTGGATACAGCTAACGTACATAAAAATGATAGTTCCAATGTTGTGAAAATCAGTAAAGCTGAGGAATATGAGTTTTAGTGAGTATTCGTTAGCTTAATCCGCTGCCTTAAAGTTGTAGGTGGGTTTGATCTGCTCGATGATCTCAACCGTTGGACCGATATGGGTGATGATCTGCTCAAAGGGTTTGTAGGCTAAGGGACACTCATCCAGTGTGTCTCTGTTGACGCTGGTGGTGAAAATGCCTTGCATGAGCTCGCGGTATTCTTTCATATTTAACGTTCTTTTAGCTTCTCGGCGGCTGAGTGTTCTTCCCGCTCCGTGGGGAGCTGAATAGTTCCACTCTTTATTACCCTTCCCGATGCAGAGCAGTGAACCATCCTTCATGTTGAGGGGGATGATCAGCTGTTCTCCTTTTTGAGCTGATACCGCGCCTTTGCGAAGAATCATTGTTTTGAGGTCGATGTAGTTGTGAATCGTGGTGAAGCTTGTTTTTGAGGTAAGGCCCAATCCTTGAAGAATATCGTTGGCGATCGCTTTTCGGTTTATATCGGCGTAGTGCTGCATGATCTCCATATCATGCAGGTAGGCTTCAAAGGCTTCTCCCTCTAAATGAGCTAACGGATCATGCTGGTCCTTACTCGCAAGCTTCTGGTAGTGCTTAGCGACCTGCAAGCCGATGTTTCGACTGCCACAGTGGATGACTAAGTAGGAGTTACCTTTGCTATCTTCATTGACCTCGATGAAGTGATTCCCTCCACCGAGGGTCCCGATACTCAAACGCCCCCGTTCAAGATCGAGGTTCTTCTTTGAGCGGAGTTTATTTATCTTGATAAGATCATTGAACTGATGGGCTTTTGTTCGGATGGTAAATCCTGCAGGAATTGTTCGTCGGATGAAGGTATCGAGTGCTTTGAAGTCAAGGTCAACCTTTCCAAGATTGACCACCTCCAACCCACAACCAATATCAACTCCTACCAAGTTCGGGACAACGGTATCACTAATCGTCATCGTTGTTCCGATCACCGAACCAGCACCGCTATGCACATCGCTCATGATTCGGATCGTACTATTCTTAGTAAACTCTTTTGATAACAGATCTTTAATCTGATCAAAAGAGCCTTGATCGACTTCTTTGGGGTTTGCAAAGACTATTGCATCATTGTAGAAACCTTTAATCGTAAACATATCTCTTTAAATTATAAACAGATAGTGTCTCTTATAACAAGGTATAGGTGCGGCTGATTAGTCTTTCCGTACTTCGTGAAGGATTGCTCGTACTTCTGGGTCAGTGAACTGTTCATCGATCTCCTTGGCAGAGAGGCCGAGGAATTCATGGCAGTTGTAGTGGATCCATCGCTCATCATTCTCACTGTTGAGAACGTGTTTTCGGCAGTAGTAGTCCGGCTGCACCGGAAGGGGGTCTTCACCTTTGTAGAGCGGGACCTTGTAGTCATAGACCACGATCTTAAGATCTTCACGGGGGATTCCCTTCTGCATGATGATCTCGCCCAGGGCGTTGACGGTTTTACCGGTATCAAAGATATCATCAACCAAGAGGATCCGGTCGCCACTACGAAGGTACTCCGGGGAGTAGGTCCATCCATCCACCATAACTCGCGATTGGTCTCTTAAGTATCCGTAGGAGCGAGCAACGACAGCAGCGTAAAACACCGGTCGTTCGTTGAGGTTAAGTTTTACCATCTTGTAGTATTCGCTGAAGACGTTGGCCATGTAGGCACCGCCACGCAGCGAAGCATAGATGATGTCCGGAACAAAGCCATCTTCAGTGTACATCTTATGTGCTAGTTTAAGTGTGTCATCCCGAATCGTGTCACAACTGATGAATTCTTTGTTCATTGGAACCTACCCCCTGGTCAAAATAACTAAGCCGTCTTTGGTTATCGCTACAGTATCTTCAAAGTGGGCAGATGGCAACCCATCTTGGGTAACTACCGTCCAATTATCCTCTAGGATAGCGACTTTATGCGTCCCAAGGTTGATCATCGGTTCAATTGCCAGGACCATCCCTTCACGAATTCGGGGGTTGGCTAAGAAGGGAGCACTGTAATTGGGAATCTCCGGACCCTCATGGACCGCTAAGCCGACCCCGTGGCCGGTGAAATCTCGAACGACACCGTAGCCGTGTTTACTGCAGTGAGCGGAAATGGCTTTACCGATATCCTGAATACGAGCACCACTTTTGGAAGCTGCTTCAATTCCCAGCTCAAGAGACTTCTGAGTTACTTCACACAGTTTCTTATACGCTTCTTTTGTTTCCTGAACGATGAAGGTTCGGGCCATATCGCTATAGTAGCCGTTGAGATTGATTCCCAAATCAACGGAAACCAAATCCCCTTCCTTGATGATCTTCTTTGGATTGGGAATTCCATGAATCACTTCTTCGTTTACCGAAACACACGCACTGGCTGGAAAACCTCCGTAGTTCAGGAAGGAGGGAATCCCTTTATGCTTGATGATGTAATCATAACAGTATTGATCGATATCTTTCGTGCTCATCCCCGGTTCTATAAAGGAGGGCAATGAGTCCATCAGGCGGGCGGTAATAGCACACGCCTCGCCGATTCGCTTTATTTGTTCTTCACTCTTCAGTTGAATCATATTCAACTCCTTCGCGATTCGCAAACACTTGCTTGTTCATCGCATCCAAGATTCCGTTGATAAACTTGTAGTTTACCTCACTGGAGAAATCTTGGCTCAGCTTCACCGCTTCATCGATGATGACATGAGGGTGTACGTTCGCATACAAAAGAGAAAAGACACTGATCCGAAGAATATTCCGATCGACATAATCGATCCGATCAAGGGGACGATTGAGACTAAATCGACTGATTAAGGAATCAATCTCTTCTCTATTTTCCAACGTTCCTCGAATCAAATACATCGCATAGATGCGCACATCCTCTTCGAAGTTCTCATACTCATCGTCAGTGACTGCGCTGAATGTGGATGGAATACTTTCAAGGCGTAAGTCTTGATTAAAATCCATCGCATAGAGGGTCTGAATCGCCAGTTCCCGGGCTTTGTGTCTGCTTCTCATGCTTTCTTACTTGTACAAGATCCGAACCGTGGCACTCTTTCTTAAGTCTTCAACCAAGGAGTTAACCGCCTGCACATAGAGCTCTTGCTGCTTGTTAGCACTCAGTTCGCTGGTGATGTACTGACGAATCGTCATCGGATTATTCGGACTGATCTCATCATCAAGACCAAGAATCTTTGGTTCACTGTACACTAAAATCTTTAAAATGTGATAACCGGTGTTAGATTCAACAAGGCCGCTCGTCTCGCCAACATCTAAACTAAATGCGGCGTCAAAGAAGGCATTCCCGAGACCGAGTCGGGCATCTTCGTTATCCATCGTCAGCCAACCGATATCCCCACCCTTCGATCTGGAGGGGGCGTCCTGAGAGTATTCGACGACCGCCTTTTCAAAGGAAAGAGTTCGGTTTTGGATCTGTTGGGCAACATCCCGAAGGAGGTCTTTATTGGCAACGTTCACACTGCTGTCTTCGGAGTATGGGATGAAGATGTGAGAAAGCTTTACTGTTTCCGGCGAAATAAACTGGGTGCGGTTTCGGCGATAGAAGCTTGAGATTTCACTTTCGGGAATGCTTGGAACTTGATTGAATGTATCCGCTTTCTTCAGCTGGACGTAGGAGTCGACCAACAGCTGTTCACCGATCAGTTTTTTGTACTCAGCTACGGAACCAAAGTTACTGGTGATCAGTTGATCAAACTCTTCATTGCTTAATTTGGTACCGTAACTTTGCTCAATGTTGGCCTTTTGGCTTTTATAGGCGGTATCAATCATCGAAGGGGAGATAACTACCCCATCTCGCTCGGCGCCTTGGCGAAAGAGCTCATTATTAATCAACAGATTGAGCACCTGAAGCGGATCGACTGAGGAAGGATCTTGAGTCGAAGCGCGATACTTTGCAACTTCAGCATCCAAGTCACTCATGGATATTTGAACGGTTTTGGTCAAGCGAACAGTGGCAGCAGGGCTGCTGATCGTTGCGGCATAGACCAACGTCGTGGTCATAAGAATAAGAATCGTAAAAGAAATAAACCGTTTCATCTGTGAACTCCTACCTAAGATAATCAAATCTTCCGGTTAAACGTAACAATTATATTTGGATTCGTTTGCCAATCGCCTTGGCAAGATCCGCCTTTTTGATCACTTCGCTCTTTTTGAGGAACATCCCTTCCTTCTCCATCGCCTTCATCAGCGCTTGGAGGGTTTTCATCGTCCGGACGCCACCGCTGGTGATAAACGCCATACAACGCTTACCGCTGAGGGTTCCGGCCCCTTTGAGGAAGGTTTGGACAACCGAGGGAATGCTACCCCCAAAGAACGATGCATTATTGGTCCCGATCACGAGATAATCATAAAATGATACGACTTTCCCGCTCTCTAAGTTCATATCGATGAGATCGACTCGGTGCCCTTGGCTTTGAATGCCTTCACTGAGGCCTTGAGCGATCGCCTTCATCTTTTGATCATTTTTTTGGTTTGAGCCGTAGATTATACCAACATTCATACATACCCCCTCGGAAACAACAGCCGACCGCACCGAGTGCGGCCGGAGATATCAAAAGCAACACTCCTAACGCGTTGAAACGTTATCAGTTACCAGCATCCCACCACTCGGTGGTTTGTTGGACTTGCTCGGTTGTGACCGCATCGAGGAGCCGATCTTGGCTGGGCGTCTTGTTGATAAATGCAACAAGGAGCGCAAGGACCAAGAAGAGCGCTGCTAACAGCCCAGTGGCTTTCGTCACTACACTGCTGGTTTGTGAGCCAAAAGCGGTTTGGCTACCACCGCCGAAAATACCGCCGAGGCCTTCACTCTGCTCGTCTTGGATAGCAACCAAGAAGATGAGCAAGAGGCTCACGATGATAAAGAGAATCAAAATGATTACACTTAAAACACCCATTGGAATTCTATTCTCCTTACTTATCGAAGTTCACGATCGGAAGGAATTGCTCCACGGAAAGAGAAGCACCGCCGACCAGTGCGCCATCGATGTGTGGCATGGACATAAGGTCTTTCGCATTCGAAGCCTTCACTGAACCACCATACTGTATTACAGTTGCTTCTGCAACACCCTTGGAGAAGAGTTTTTCCACGACTGACCGAACAAATTCATGAGCATTGTTCGCATCGTCCGGCGTTGCGGTCTTACCGGTTCCAATCGCCCAAACCGGCTCATAAGCAACGGTGATCTTCTTCATTTGTTCGGCAGTAACGTTGGCAAGGCCGACACTCACTTGGCGCTCAAGCACCTCTTCTAAGCGACCGCTTTCCCGCTCTTCCAACGTTTCGCCGATACAAAACACAACATCCATCTCGTGCTTGAGGGCTAAGAGAAGCTTCTCATTAACCAGTTCATCGCTTTCACCGTAGATGCTGCGTCGTTCGCTGTGACCGAGAATGACATCATTGACCCCAAGGTCTTTGAGCATCAAAGGACTCACTTCACCGGTAAATGCCCCGTTTTCATGGTTGGCCATATTCTGAGCAGCAACGATGAGCTTCGAGCCTTTGGTGGCTTCTAGCACTGCAGGGATCGTTACATAGGGAGGGGCTACCATCACCTTTGAATTCGTGTCTTTAATCGCTTCGGCAAGCTCTTTTGCAAAGGCAGCGCCTTCGCTCGGAGTCATGTTCATCTTCCAGTTTCCGGCAATATATTTTTGTTTCATTCTGTTACTTCTCCAACGCTTTAATTCCGGGTAAGGTTTTTCCTTCAAGGAACTCCAACGAGGCACCGCCCCCGGTTGATACGTGACTGATCTTATCAGCTAAGTTAAATTTGTTGAGTGCGGCGACACTGTCTCCGCCACCGACAACGGTAATCGCACTACTCTTTGCCAATGCTTTGGCTACGGTCAGGGTACCTTCGGCAAAGCTATCAAACTCAAAGACGCCCATCGGACCATTCCAGACGACGCTCTTGGCATCTTCTAATGCAGCGGCGATCAATTTCACCGTTTTGGGGCCGATATCCATTCCGATCAAATGCTCGGGGATTTCCACACTGTCAACGGTAACTACTTCAGTATTCTCGTTAAACTCGGCACCGCAGAGGTGATCAACGGGAAGGATAACGCGAACCTTCTGAGCTTCGGCTTTCTTTAGGAAGGAGGAAGCAGTGTCTTTATACTCCTCTTCGACCAAACTCTTACCAATTGCATGACCTTGGACGGCGAGGAAGGTATACGCCATTCCCCCACCGATGACGATCGTATCACAGGTTTTAATCAATGATTCGAGGACAGAGATCTTACTGGAAACTTTCGAGCCGCCGATGATTGCAACAAAGGGCTTCTCCGGGTTCTCCAAAAGAGGAGCCATGAACTTCACCTCTTTTGCGATCAAGAGACCGGCATAGGAGGGAAGATAGTGGGATACCCCTTCCGTTGAAGCGTGAGCTCGGTGAGCGGTTCCAAATGCATCGTTTACGTAGATATCAGCAAGCGATGCAAGCTCTTTTGCAAAGGTTGGGTCGTTTGCTTCCTCTTCGGGGTAGAAGCGGACGTTCTCAAGGAGGAGCACGTCGCCTTTGTTCATCGATGCTACTGCCGCTTCAACGCTGCTACCGATTACATCGTCAGCCAACGTTACCTTCTTGCCCAACAACTCTTCAAAGCGTTTGGCGATCGGAGCCATTGAAAACTCGGGGTTTTTCTTCCCCTTCGGTCGACCAAAGTGGCTCATTACGATCAAGGAAGCGCCTTTATCCAACAACGCATTGATCGTGGGCAGGGCGGCTTTGATCCGAGTGTCATCACCGACGACTCCATCTTTTACCGGGACGTTAAAATCGACGCGAATTAAGACTTTTTTGTCAGCGCAATCACACATTTCGATTGTTTGTAAAACCATCATCATCCTCTTTTCAGTAATTCAGGCCTGCCACAGTGACAGGCCTGAAGATTCGTATTTGATCAGTTACTTCACCAATTTCTTTGCGAGGTCTACAACTCGGTGGGAGTATCCCATCTCGTTGTCATACCAGGAAAGAACCTTGACGAGCTTCTCACCCATCTTCATCGTAAGAAGGGAATCAAAGATTGAAGAGTGATGATTGGCAATGATGTCGTGGCTGACGATCGGATCGGCGGTGTACTCTAAGATACCCTTCATCGGTCCATCGGCGGCGGCCTTCATCGCAGCATTGATCTCTTCAACGCTTGCATCCTTTTCAAGTTCAACAACGAGGTCGACAACTGATCCGGTGGGTACCGGAACGCGCATTGCCATACCGTTGAGCTTGCCCTTCAATGAGGGGATAACATCACTGACTGCTCGAGCTGCTCCGGTGGTGGTCGGAATGATCGAAACAGCACCGGCTCGGGCGCGGCGAAGGTCAGAGTGCGGCTGATCCAGCATGACTTGGTCGTTGGTGTAGGCGTGAACAGTGGTCATCAAGCCTTTGACGATGCCGAAGTTGTCGTTCAACACTTTGGCGATCGGGGCAAGACAGTTGGTGGTACAGGAAGCGTTACTGAACGCCTCGAGGCTGAGATCAAGCTGATCATCATTTACACCAAGGACAACGGTCTGGTCGATCTTGTCTTTTGCAGGAACCGTCAGGATAACCTTTTTTGCTCCGGCTTTGATGTGATCCTTGTAACCGCCCTTCGGGCCTTCGGCTACGGTGAATACACCAGTAGACTCAATGGCAACATCGACTCCAAGAGCCTTCCAAGGCAAGTTAGCGGGACTGCGTTCAGCAAATACGGGAATCTTCTTCCCATCGACAACTATTGCATCTCCGTCAACGGTAACACTTTTGTCATACACACCGTAGTTGGAGTCATATTTAAGTAAGTGGGCGAGCGTCTTCGGATTGGTAAGGTCGTTAATTCCGACGATTTCGATATTCTTGTCTGCAAATGCAATCTTGAAGACGTTGCGGCCGATTCTTCCGAATCCGTTAATCGCAATTTTCATGTTTGTTCCTCCAGGAAATCTAATAAACTATTCGATATTAATATACCGTTTTATAGCAGAAGTGGCAACGCTCCTACAAACGTTTGAGTACCAATTTTACTTCGTTGATCTTGTGCCCATCGATATCTTCAACGATGAACAGCGCTCCATTCTCTTCAATCTCCTCCCCTTTTTGAGGAATTCGACCAAAGAGTTCAAAAACATATCCGCCGATCGTTTCAAACTCCTCATCACTGAGAGTCAACTCACACGCCTCATTGACCTCATCAATTGAGGTGCGAGCATCGATGAGGTACGTTCCATCGGCAATGAGGCGGACATCTTCCTCCTCATCATCGTCAAACTCATCTTGAATTTCACCGACGATTACTTCAAGGATATCCTCCATGCAGACGATTCCACTCACCCCACCATACTCATCGATCGCAATGGCGATATGAACTTTTCGTTTTTTAAACTCCCGAAGCAGATCATCGAGGTGTTTGGAATCGGGGATAAAATATGGCTTACGCATCACCGTTTTAACATCAAAGGGGTTGGGAATCTCCGTCCGAAGCATATCCTTCGCATAGAGGACTCCGACGATGTTATCGATCGTCTGCTCATAGACCGGGTAGCGGGAGTACCCCTGCTCTTCGATCGTTGAATAAAGCTCTTCTAAGCTGGTGGTACTATCGATGAATTGGACGTCTACCCGAGGAACCATTACTTCTTTGACGGTTTTTTCCTTCAGCTCACCAATTCCTTCGATCATCTCCTCACGCTCCTCCAGCTCTTGGTGAAGCAATGGTTCGGGGGAAGCTTTCCGTCGAAAGAAGGATGCTACGGTTCGTTTCAATCTGTACTCCTCAGCAGGTTTCTGAGAATCTCTTCCTGTAACAGAAGCATCTCTTCATCCTCCCCATTGGTCTGATGGTCGTGACCTAATAGGTGTAGAACTCCGTGAATCAACAAGCGTTTCAATTCAACATCGGGTTCTACATCAAATAATAATGCATTTCTTTGCATGGTTTCAAGACTTATGACAATGTCACCCAAAACTCGAGTGGGGTGGAAGATAAAGCCCTCCTCCTCTTGAGCAAAGGAGAGGACATCCGTCGGCTCATCGAGGTCGCGATACTGCTTGTTTAACGCTCTTATTGTTCCATCACTCACAAAACTGATGCTCACCTCACCCGGAGGAGTATCCGTAGCCTCTAAGGCAAACAGCACCGTTTGCTCGACAGTGGTATCGCTCAGGCTCACATCATCCTCAACGATAATATCAATCGTGTACGTCATTATACATCCTCTTGCGGGTATTCAATTCGATGGTGGTCGCGGCCCATAATCTGTTGGACAAACACCTCTTCGATCCGATCGAGGTCGGTCAACGACAAGCCGGAGTTTTTAAGCTGACCGTTTTCAATCTTCGTCATGATAAGGTTACGAATCTGTTTCTGATATTTGGTATGCGAAGGCTTCTTCATCGTCCGGGTTGCCGCCTCAACAACATCGGCGAGCATTACAACCGCCGCCTCTTTTGTTTGCGGAACTTCTCCGTTATAGGAGTAGTCCTCCTTACTCACTTCCCCACCCTGTTTTTCCGCTTCCTTTTTTGCTTCATTGTAGAAGTAGATAATGACATCATTTCCATGGTGCTGAGCGATAATATCCAGTACCTCTTGAGGAAGACCCGCTTCGCGGCCCTTCTCCACTCCGACTTTTACGTGGCTTTTAATGATCGCAACGGAAAGACTCGGAGTGATATCATCATGTTTGTTCTCTTCACTCTGGTTTTCAATGAAGTACTCGGGATGGTCACTCTTACCCACATCGTGAAAGAGTGCTCCGACTCGAGCTAAAAGAGGATTAGCTCCGACACTCTTCGCCGCCACATACGCCAATTCGGCGACGTGCCGGCTGTGGGTGTAGGAGCCTTGAGCAACTTGGGCCATTCGCTCCAGCAGGGGGTTCTCTTCGCGGGAGATCTCCATCAGTCGGTAGGCGGTAGGGATGTTTAAGAGCCGCTCAAAGAGGGGGACGACAACCTCGATCAAGATCATTGAGATCGTTACGTTAACGATCATCCCAACGACCAACGGAACGTAGAGATGGGGATCGAGGCGAACGATCATACTGGTAACAAGGGCGGCAAAGCTTGTGGTAATCGATCCGTACAACCAATTGGAGAGGGTGTCAATTCTTCGTTGGGCGGATTGAAACGTCCAAAGAACTAATGAACCGGTGGCGATGCTGAAAAAGAACGTCATCATCGATGATGAGGGCAGTAGAGTAACATAACAGGAGATCATCAGTGAAGTAATAAATGCAAGCCGTTTCTTATCGGTGATTTGCAGGATAAACAAGGGCCCTAAAAGGACGGGCAGATAGGAGTCCAACAGAACTGAAGGAGCAAATGTTCCGATGATTCCCAGCAGTAAGATTGAAAGCAGTAACACACTGAGGGCGAGGATCAAAAAGAGATAGGATCGAAAGTGACCTTGGGCGAAGAGAAGAAAGGTATGCGAGCCAACAAGCGTTGCCATAACAATGAAGATTAGTCGAGCAAACAGCTGAGTAAAGGTGTAGGGAAATGCATACTCGTGCATTCCTTCAAGCATCATCACTTGAGTCGGAGTAAGCGGAGTATCCTTGGAAACAATCTTGGTGTTCTTCTGAATCTCCAGCAACACTTCATCTACTTTGTCCCGAGCTTGCGAACGCAAGCTCAGCGTTTTCGCCTCATCGTAGATAAGGTTATCCTCTAAAAGCAGCACCAGCGTATCGATGATGAGCTGGGGCTGGAACGTATTTTGCTGGCGAATATACCCTCTGAGATAAGCAAAGAGAAGGTGATCAAGGTTCTCCTTCGTCAACACATCATCCAACGAATCAATTTCGCCTCGAGTGCTATCGGAGCCCATTTCAAGACGGTACGATTCATATCCATCTTCAACGAGGCGTGCGTAATTGGCCGGGTCCATCAACCCCCGGGAAAGGACCATACTTGCCGTTTCGTTTACCGTTGCAAGGTAGTAGGAAAGCTCTTGATCATTGAGGAGAAAGAGCCGCGGGAGCAAATTTCGTCGATCGGCAAGGTCTTCGGTGCCGAGGAACGTGTACAGGTTACTCTCGCGCTTTGCTGAATCTTGGAGGAATAACTTTGTAAAGATATCAAGGCGCTCATAGGAAAGCGAAGTGAGGCGCAAATTGATCGAAGCGATCGGCAGTACCTCCCGCTCGGCAGCTACCCTCATCTGCTCAGTTTGTTCTTCATCGATAAAGGTAAAATCTCTCAGGGCGTAGATATCATCTTCGGCAAGTTGGCCGACTTGATAACTGATCGCTTGCGCGGAGGAAGACATATGCGGAAGAAGCGGAATGAGGAACGCGGTGCCAATGACGAGCACTATCAACCCGATCGCTATAGATCGTTGAGCGAAGTTATCTTGCCGACGTTGTTTACGCATTATGGTTCTCCGTACTGGTACGCATCGATGATCGCCTGGACGATCTTCGAACGCACCACATCTTTGGAAGTAAACTCAACAAACGCCAGCTCATCAATTCCTTTGAGGATCTTTCGGGCGTGCACAAGTCCGCTCATCTTAGATTTTGGGAGGTCGATTTGGCTGATATCACCGGTGATGATCGCTTTTGAGTCCTCGCCGAGGCGAGTAAGAAACATGTGCATCTGTTCGACGGTAGTGTTTTGGGCTTCATCGAGGATGACCGTGGCCCCCCGCAGCGATCGCCCTCGCATATACGCAAGCGGGGCGATCTCGATATTACCCCCCTCTTCGAGTTTACGAATATTCGGTGGTGAAAGAAGAATCTCCATCGCATCGTAGAGTGGGCGAAGGTAGGGATTGATCTTCTGGGCGAGATCACCGGGGAGAAACCCCAAACTCTCCCCCGCTTCAACGATCGGTCGAGTCAGAACTATCTTTCGTTTTTGTCCGCTGAAGAGTTGACTAAGGGCGTAGGCTACTGCCAAGAAGGTTTTGCCCGTTCCTGCTGGCCCGATTGCAAAGATTACTTTGTTCTCCTCCATCAGCTTGAGATAATGCTCTTGGTTTACGCCCTTGGCGTAGGCGCTGCGGTTATGGATCTTAATCGATCGCTTTCCCAAGATCTCTTCACTTTGCAGATCCTCATCCAAGCTTACATCATTCTTAATCGCCTGAAACTCCATGAAAATATCCGTTTCATTGAAGAATAATTGATGCTCGGCAAGGCGTTTTAAGCGGCCAAAGAGCAGAAGAAATCGGTTAAGCACGATTGGATCTTCCGACAGGCAGACAACTTCGGTGGAGCGAACAAAGAGCTCGCTGCCTAAAAGGGCTTCCAAATATGGAATATTGCGGTCATTGATGCCGAGGACTCGGCGTACTAACTCTTCACTGCTAAAGGTAATTCGTTTTTCCATTTCTACCCTATACGTTACAAGGAACGGGCCCAGACCGTTTCGGTCCGAGTCCATTTCTCTTCAATATCAAGATCGGGAATCGTGTTCCACGCAAGGTAAATACTTACCTTTGGTACCCAATGATATTGATTGTTTGATAGTACAACACTTCCGGTGTATTTACAATTCAACGTCCAATCTTCCAAATAGTGAATCAATTCAATATCGATCGCAGAAAGGTTGAATTGCGTATTGTGAACACCGCCGCCGAAGAGGTCGAAACTGCGTAGCAGGTCTTCGCCTAAGAGGGCCCACGAGAAGGTCCCCCCCTCATCACGATAGTGATAGAACCCCGTATTTGAAGAGGCAAAGGAGATGGAAAGATCTAAAAACTCAGCGATTTGGAACTTGCTCTTCAAAGAAAGGGTCAACGATGAGGAGTATGGGTCTTCGAAGTCATAGTCAAAGCTGGCATTCAAGCCCAAGGTCAGGGCGATTCGTTTTCGATAAAAACGCCACTCTTTTTCAGCAAGGTTCAATGCAGTAACCAGGCGTTCACTCTTCAGTGCTGAAAGCAGCCCGGATGTGTAGTACGTGAGCGCAAGAGCGGGGATCTTCACGCTCATCTTCGCGTTGCTGATCACGTGCTCATCACTGCCTTTGATCGGGTAGTATTCAAAGGACTCATCAAAGACCAAAGCTTTGTCAAAGAACGACAAACTCAAGGAATGAGTGAGTTTGGAGGGCCCATTGGGTTTGTTGAATGCATAACCATACGATGTTGTGGTTTTTACGATTGAATCGGAATACCCCAAGCCGATGTTCAAGAGATCTTTTTTAAGATTTTTCGTATTTGAATCCTCTTTGAAGACTAAGGAGCCATTGAGGGTAAACCCTCGATAGGTGAATGAAAGCTTTGGGGTCAGCTGCTGAGTCAGTGGCCACAGCACCACGGTGAGGGATGGGTTGATCGTAAATAAGCCCAGCTTGTAAGACTGATCATATCCTGCTTGGTGGGTGGTTACTGCCGAGGAATCAAAGCTGAAGTGATCGATAATGATCTCTTTTGGGTCGGTGCCCGCTTGGCGCTCCTCCTGGCGGAAGAGGCGCTGGCGAAGGGTATATGAAAGGCCGAGTGCTGGTACTTTAACGATCGTGTTTGCGTGCAATTGAAACACTTGGTTGTAGTTTACCGCCTTTTTGGGATCATCACTGATCGTGAGCTGTGGCAGCAACTCAAAGGATGAGGTAACAATACGGTTATCGGGAATCGCCGAGAGCAATATATTGCCCTTGGTTAATGAGTACAAGGTAATCTCATCGGCTGTGCGTTGATCATACGTCCGGGAGAACTCCTCCCTAAGAGTGTATGAAAGCTTCAGCGCGCGCTCCCCCCTCTTTGCAAACGGTCCGCTTGGCAAACTCTCTTTGGGCCGATAGAGCTCGGGTAAGAGAGAGGATGAACTATTGGATGAAGAAGTTTGCTCGAAAGGTTTCTTCTCCTTTGTTTTTCCTTTGAAGTCAAGAAGTGTTCCGCTGGCTTTGACGGTAAACTTGGGCTCGACTACCTCATTCAAGCGATAGGCATAGAGCCCATCCCTCTTCTGCCAGCGATACGTTCCCTGAACGGCAAGATTGCTGATCGTCAGCGTTGAGAGGTAACTACCCAAGAACTTGGTCGGGATCGTGAGATTCCCGGTAAGGGCGGAGGTGTAGGAAGGTCGGTCGGACCCAATGGAGGGGAACTCCTGTTCCTGAGCAAAGAGGGAATCCAGGCGAAAGTGGTGTAAGCGACTCGTATACAACCCTTCGACACTGGGGTCGCTGTAATACGGAAGGGTGGCTTTCAAAGCGTTTGAACCTTTTTTAAACTCCAAGGAGTTGATACTCCAACTTCGAACTCTTCGTACATCGGAGGAAACTGTTAGCTCCTCACCCCCGTTGGGGTCGAGGGCAAACGATGAAAGCGAATCGAGGGTAATCGTGTTATTGAAAAGCTTGATATGGGTGTCATACCCCATGCTCAAACCGGTGTTTTGATACGCATCGCCAAAGAGGGCCAAATAGGAGGAGCTCTCCTTCGCCCATCGGTTGAAGGAGGAGAGTTCCTCCTCCTTCTGGTAGATCGGCCACGACCTAAATTGTCCCTCCTCCTCTTTGGAGGAGAGAAGCTTTGTCAGGGTTCGTTGTTCATCACTTTTAAATTGGGGGTACCGACCGAAGATCTCCCAGGTTGTGTTGATAAACATCCCCCGATCACTGAGAAATCCAATCGCGGGATTTGCGATCATGCGCGAACCCGGAATAAAGAGAAATGGTGCCCAAAAGAGCGGAACTCGTCCGATTGAAAGGGTTGCTCCCTGGGCGATGATATCCCCGTCATTCAGGACACTGAGCTGTTTTGCTCGAATCGAAGATAAGGGATCGACCGCTCGGGTTCCGATTTG
>CAYUHP010000041.1:0-14925 GCA_964444595.1 uncultured Sphaerochaeta sp.
CCAAAGGTACGCTCGCGGCTGCGATAGTAGGAGGCCCCGAGCGAAAGGGGCGTGACTCGCAAAAAGATCTCTCCAAAGGGTTTTCCCTCCTCCTTGTTCCATCCCCCAAGATAGCCCACACCAAGAAGGGCGTTGAAGTACAGCGGTGCCCGAGTAGCATCGCGAAAGTAGTGCGGGTTCACCAAGGCAATGGTTAACGTTCCAACTCCTCCAAGGCGATCACCCACCTGAGGAGTGAACGAGGAAAAGAGCGCACCTTGCACTTCAACTCGAGGCAGAACACCGACACTTACCCCAACGCTCGCCGCCGGGGCAGTGATCGTGGTGGAGTTCCACGTCTCAAAGGAGAGGGCAACGGGAACGGCAAAGATGAGGGAGGTAATGAAGAGAAGGGTGAACGTTCCAACTATTCGTTTCATTGACCGCCTCCTAAAAGAAGTAGTGAGTGATCTCAAGAAGGCGCAGAGCCCACGAGCGATCATCGAGGAGGCGAAGACCCATCACCTTGATCGTCTTCTCACCAAAGAAGAAAACCAAGGGATCGAGTTGAACAAAAAGGTTATAGCTTTCAAAGTCCGTAACAACTCCTCCCCTTAAGGAGACTCGCCACGTCGAAGGGCGACGAAAAAGGTTATGTTCAAGATCGAGGGCGTGAAGCTCTACTGACGACTCAAAGAGAGAGGGGGGCGAAGAGAGAGCAAAGCTGGTTGCCCCTCCGATGCTTACTCCCAAACCAAGGTTCCTTCCCCAAAGCGGCTCAACGTAGAGATGAGCACCGTAGTACTGCCCCCCTTGGTCTTGATAGCCATCAAAGCTTAGCCGATATCCGCCGAGCCAAGGAGCACTGAAGAGGGCGGTAGTTGTCAGTAAAAGCATAAGACCTACAAAAAATATTCGTTTCATACCCTACCCTATAAACTGCATCATGAAGTTAAAGAAACGGTTATCAAACTTCCGATGGGTCAACGCTTCGTCATACTCAACGATTCGACTGTGATCGATGATGAAGCGCACGTGCTCCATCGCCTTTGAGGCGATCGCTTCATCATCAAACAAGAAGCTGACCTCTCGTGAGAGAACTTGGGAGCGCAAGTTGTAGTTTGTTGAACCAAAGAGGGAGTACCTGGTATCGGTTACGATCATCTTCAAGTGAAGAAAAGCGTGGTACGGACCGTCAAAGAGATACACGGTCGCCCCTGCGTCGATTAAGTCGGCCATCCCAAAGAACGCCGCCTTTTCATAGTGCACCTTTACCGCGTTTTCGCTGAGTACGACGTTTACCTTCACCCCCCTCTCGGTGGCACTCTTGATTCGATTGATCAACGCCTTGGTGAGAAAGCTGTAGCCTTGGATCAGCCACACTTCATCGTGGGCACCCAAGATGAGGGCATCAAAGAGGTCGGTAACTGAACTTTTTTCTCGAATGTAGTGGTCGCTCAGGTACACGGTGTTCGGCAGTTCTTCAACGGGGGGTACCGAAAAGGATGAGTGATCGATCCCTTGGGCACTGTAACGCTGCCACGTGTTGACGAAGGAATCGATCATCGCCTCGATTGCCCCGGGGCTTTGGATCTCCACCATCGAATCGATATTTCCCGTCTCAGGGGGAATCATCAACGACGCTTCGTTGAGGTTGATCCCTCCAACAGCCAGGTACTCACCATCAAAGATCCAGAACTTTCGGTGGTCGCGGTCAAGTAAGAGCGGTAAGAATGCAGCCTGGCTGACACTCATCGAGTTGTACTCGGCAACCTTCAGCCCGACATCCCGCGCGTAGTTAAACGCCGCCGGGACGACGTAGTTCGTGTGGGGTGTGAGTTGAAAGTAAGAGGAGGAGTCAAGAAGGACATACACCGCGACTCCCTCTTGTACCTTGGCCCCAAGGGCATCCCACACCTCATAGCTTGCTTCATGGATGTTTCCAAGAAAAAGGGAGATAAGGATGTACTCTTTTGCTTCGGCAATCCGTTTCAGTGCGTGGGTGTTCCACTCTTGCCCGGTATTGAAAAAAACAGGATCACTTGAAGAGTAGGCGGGCAGCCCCCGCTCGGTAAGGTAGGAAATTGGGTCGTTGATGATCTTTTCAGAACGTCGCTCAAAGGTATTCACACTGGTACAAGAGACCAGCGTAATCATAAGCACGATGACTACAAGAGCGAATGTTCTTCTCATATGAAAGGACTATAGCACACTCTTTGTGAGTTCTGCCAAGAGTTTTACTCGTGAAACACTTTCATTTCATCCAATTGGGCCCGGACAATACCCGCCCAACCCCGATTCGCTCGGGGGTTGATCGGGCTCGGATGAAGGATTGAACCGACGGTTATATCCTCAAACGCTTTGGCTACCGTCAGGAGTTTGTTCTCCGCATACTTGCCCACCCCCAAGGCAAAGGTGGGAGTAAGAAGAGCGAGCATATCATGAAGATAGCTGTCACAAATCGCCTCCAAGGCCATTCGCTCACCCAAGCCTAAGCGATCAGGGGTGATGTTTTTTCCCGTTGGGCCTCGGTCCATGAACACCAAGGGGCAGTAGTTGATCACAGCGATCGAACCCACCAAATCTTCCGCTTCGGGAAAGTACTCCTCGATCAACCCCCAAAGACGTTGACCGCTGACCTCTTTTCGCTGGGTAGCAAGGCCGGTAACCGGCCGCTTGGGGTGCTCGATTAAGGGTTTGCCGATCTCCTCTTCGATCTTAAGGTACTCTTTGACGATAGATATTTCACCGAAGGGAATTCCGGTTTGAGCCATCCCAAAGGGACCGGGGTTCATCCCCAAAAAGACCGTTTTCACCGGCTGAGAGAGATACCGTCTGAGGTAGGTTTCCATCATCGGCCAAGCATAGTCCAGGGGGTTGTAAATATAACAATCACAACTGAAGCGAAGAGAATCCACCTGGTTGGCAAAATCCTTTGTTCGACTGACAATTGCATTACTGAATGTATTCACAACCCCTCCCTCTAGCTTAATGTATGATTCTTTAGGTACTATCCAACGATGGCACAAAACGCTTCAAAGCTCAAGGCAATCCTCTTCGACAAAGACGGCACCCTCTTTCACTATGCCTCGGTGTGGCAACGAGTTCTCATGCATGAGATAGAAGAAGCGTTTGAAGCGATCGGCCGCGGTGATGATCAAAAACTTAAAATAGCGATGCTTCGACTGATGGGCGTCGATGAGAGGGGAAACAACCTCAAAAAGGGTCTTGTTTTTACCCATTCCAAGTCAGCGATCGCTCGACGCTTTCTCTTCTTTTGTCTTCGCCATCGACTCAACCCCAAGCGAGTGATGAGTGAATACAACAAACGCAGTAAAGAGAACGCTCCGCTGCTCACGGAAATTCTTCGCGCTACCGACTTCACGCTGCTTCAATCACTCTTTGCCAAACTCAAAGAACACAACTACCTCATCGCGGTCATCACCAACGATAATGAGTCATCGACCAATCTCTTTCTCGATGAGATGAAGATTCATACCTATGTGGACTTTGTTGCCACCCGCGATACTCCGAGTAAGAAGAAACCTCATCCGGAGATCTTCCACCAATTTTGTACCCAATTTGATCTGCATCCGAGTGAGGTTGCGATGGTCGGTGACACGATAACCGATATGCTCTTTGCCAAACGGGCAAAAGCCGGCTATACGATCGCGCTGTTAAGCGGATCGAATGATTACAAGCGATTAAAGCGGCACAGTGACGTAATCTACCCAGAAATCTCATCCCTTTTAACTGATCCCAGGCTCTTTTAGTGCTCTAGTACTTTTCTACTACTGCTCTCCTTGCCTATCACTTTCTTGACAAATACCCACTCTTCAGTACACTTAAGCTCATAAACACCGCTAGTAGATTTCTACTAGTAGGGATATAGGAGCTCATCATGAATCACTCTTGGGATATACTCGGCCAATACCGCGGCGACCTCTTTGAAGGGACGTGGCCTGCTATTTTAGATTTACTGTATCTGACCAAAGAGAAGTTCCCCAAACGGAATGGATTCACTGTCTTCGCTCCCGACCGGGTTACCCTCACGTGGGAGGAGGTGTGGAAGGAAGTTCAACGCATCGGCTCCTTCCTCATCGAAGCGGGGATCAAGGCCGATGACAAAGTAGTGATCAACGGCAAGAACTCCCCTGCCTGGGCCCTCTCGTACTTCGCGGTCCTGTGGGCAGGAGCGGTCGTTGTTCCCTTGGATAACCAAATGGAGATCGACCGCGTCCACACCCTCAGTGAGTTCGTGGATGCCTCCTTTGTCTTTGCCGATGCAAACATCATCAACCAACTCGACCAAAGCCAAGCGTGGGTGCAGAACCTCAAAGGAATAGCTTCAATCGCCGGCTCAACACCTAACGCTGTAGATTACACAACTCTTAAACCGAAGAAGCGTGTTGAACGAATCAAACGAAGTGAAGATGATCTTGCGGCGATCCTCTTTACCAGTGGTACAACTGGCAACGAAAAGGGTGCAATGCTCACCCACGCCAACCTTGTCAGCGATGTGTTTCAGGCGTGTGACGGAATCTTCTTGAAGATTGATGAAACCGATATTCTCTACGCCCTGCTACCCCTGCACCACTCCTACAGCTGCACAGCTGTTCTTCTTGAATCGATTACCCACGGCTCAGAGTGTGTGTTCGGTCATGACATCATCGTCAGTAAGATGATCAACGACATGAAGAAGGGGGAGATCACGATCTTCATGGGGATCCCCCTGCTCTACAACAAGATCCTTGCCGGGATGATGAAACAAGTGAAAAAGAAGGGTGTTGTTACCTACACGCTCATTCGCACGATGATGGGCATCAACGGCTTCTTTAAGAAGTATCTGAAGTGGAATATCCTAAGAAAGAGTTTTGACAAGCTCCTGCTCTCCAAACTGGGACTTAACTTTAACCGAATCTGCATCTGCGGAGCCGGTCCGCTCTCGCCAAATGTCTTCCGCCAGTACCAGCAACTCGGGATCGATTTTATCCAAGGCTATGGCTTAACAGAGACCGCCCCGATCCTCACCCTCAACCCGGTATCACACTTTAAAGTGGAATCGGTGGGAATGGTCTTCCCCCTCGTCGATATGATCATCGCCGAGAAGGACAGCAGCGGAGTCGGTGAGGTTCGGGTGAAGGGACCGAACGTAACCAGTGGCTACTACAACGACAAAGAGAACACGGCACTCTTGTTTGATGAGAACGGCTACCTCAAGACAGGGGACTTGGGCTACTTGGATAAGGAGAACTACCTCTACCTCAAAGGCCGGGCAAAGAACATGATCGTCACCGAAGGGGGTAAGAACGTGTACCCTGAGGAGATCGAAGATCACTTCCAGCTCTACGATCAAGTCGATCAGATCCTCATTCGGGGTTACCAAGAGGACAAAGATATCCCCAGTGAATTGATCGAAGCGGTTATCTTCCCCTCAAAGGAGTACTTTGAAGGGAAGGAAGGTGAGATCCAAAGAGAACTCGATCAAATCATCACTGAGGTAAACCAACACCTCGTTGCATACAAAAAGATCACCCGACTGACGATCATCGATGAACCGATGGATATGACCAGTACCAAGAAAATCAAGCGTAACAGGGTGACGGTCTAGTAAAAGCGTGCTAGGATACCGGTATGAAAACACTCATCACCGACGCCCTCATCATCCCGATGGATCGAGAGGGGCATAGTTTTGTTGGAGATATCGGCTTAGACGGTTCAACGATTGATTTTATAGGCGAACGAGACCCCTCCTTTCGCCCCGATCGAACGATCGCAGCACAAGGGTATATCGCCCTTCCCTCCCTCTATAACAGCCACACCCACCTCTCGATGGGACTGATGCGCAACTACAAGGACAATGAGCCAAATCTTCAAGCGTGGCTCAATGAGATCTTCCCAATCGAAGCAAAGCTCAATGAAGATGATATCCTCGCCGCCAGCCGCGTGGGGATCATTGAAGCACTACAAAGCGGGACCGGTCACTTCTTGGATATGTACTTCATGGCCGAAGCGACGGCAATGGCCGTTAAAGAAAGTGGGATGCGCGCCAATGTGGGTCTTACCCTCTTCGGTGAGTTGGAGGATTCAAAGAAGCGCGTGGTGCGGTGGGACTCCAAGGTCCAACCCATCCTCAACGACTCGATCTCCTACTCAATCGCCCCTCATGCGATCTATACGTGCACAGCAGATACCCTACGTTACGCCCACGACCTTGCTCGCGAGCGCGGGGTACCGATTCACATCCACCTCAGTGAAACCGAAGAGGAGAACAACGATTGTTTGAAGGAGCATCATAAGACTCCCCTTCAATACCTTCTTGATTTGAACTTTTTCGATGACGTAGATGTGCTCCTTGCTCACTGTGTCCACCTCACTGAAGAGGACCAAACGCTCTTGGCGGACCTTCCCGCCACCGTTATCCACAACCCCTCCAGCAACCTCAAGCTTGCTTGCGGAATTGCTCCGGTTGCCACCTACCTCGCAAAGGGCATTCCCGTGCTCTTAGGCACCGACGGTGCTGCGAGTAACAATAACCTCAACCTGATGGAAGAGATGCACCTGGCGGCCCTCTTGGGCCGACTGACAGAAGGCCCCAAGCTCAAGCCCTACCAAGTCCTTGAGATGGTCACAACCACCGCCGTAAATGTGTTTGGACACACCAGCGGAATACTCAAAGCAGGGTTTGATAGTGATCTCATCCTCATCAACACCAACAAGGCTCACCTCTCTCCCCTCAACGACCCCTTTAGTGCGCTTGTGTACGGAGCCCAAGGCAGCGACGTTGAGTATCTCTTCAGAGGCGGTGAGCTCCTCTTAGATAAAACAATCCCCACTCGAATTGATGCCAGCGAAGCGATAAACGCTATCAACACCGAATGGGAAAAGATCCTCAACCGATAAGGAGCGAAAGCAATGGACGAACGATTTGAAGCATTACGATTTGAAAACGAAACCCTGATTCTTCTCGATCAGCGAGTACTGCCAACTGAGGTGGTCGACCACCACAGTACGACGGTCGCTGATGTTGAGTTTGCCATTCGAGATATGGTCGTGCGCGGCGCTCCTGCAATTGGAGCAGCAGCCGCGTACGGAGTGTACTTTGCCGCTAAAGAAGCAAAGAGTGAAGAAGCGTTCAATGAGCTGTGTACCTTCTTGGGCAACGCTCGTCCCACTGCGGTTAACCTTGAGTGGGCGATCGAGCGAATGAAGAGTGTCTACCAAGCACACAAGCAAACCGATACCTTGCTCAATGCACTCTTAGAGGAAGCGCATGAGATCAGGGCGGAAGATATCGCCACCAATAAGACGATGGCCAAGATTGGAAACATCGTCATCCCGCATGGAGCCACGATCCTTACTCACTGCAACACCGGAGCACTTGCCACCGCTGGCTGGGGAACCGCCCTCGGGGTGATCAAAGAAGCGTTCTATGATGATAAGAAGATCTTTGTGTACGCCGATGAGACCCGCCCCCGCTTTCAAGGGGCGCGGCTCACCGCTTGGGAGTTGATGGAAGCAAAGATTCCCTCCAAGCTCATCGCCGACTCCACCGCCGCTACCCTGATCCGAGATGGAAAGATCGACCTGGTCATCCTCGGTGGCGATCGAGTGGCAGCGAACGGGGATGTGGCAAACAAGCTCGGAACCTTTATGCTCAGTGTTGTCTGTAAAGCATACGGAGTTCCCTTCTACTCAGTAGTCCCCGTCTCCACGATTGACTTTGAACTGGAGAGTGGTGATCTCATCCCCATCGAAGAGCGGGATTCGAGTGAGGTTACCCACGTCGGTGAGACGCAAGTTGCCCCCACCGGTATGGAGGTATATAACCCCGCCTTTGATGTAACACCGCATCAAAACATCACCGGAATCATCACCGAACGAGGAATCATCTATCCGCCGTTTAGCGAGAATATCGCCCGGCTGAAGAAGGGCGAAACACTCTAAAGTTGATTTTGGTTGTAAGCCATTCCTTCAATAGGGTATTATAGGGACAAGGAGACATTCAATGAAGAAAGAAGTAGCATTTTATCGATGCAGACATTGTGGCAATGTGGCACGGAAAGACTATGATATGGGCCCGAAGCTGGTGTGCTGTGGTGAAGAGATGATCCTCTTAACGGCAAACACCGAAGATGCAGCTCAAGAAAAGCACGTTCCCGTGGTAACTACTGAAGGCAATCGCCTCACCGTCGATGTCGGAAGCGTCGAGCACCCGATGATTCCCGAGCACCACATCGCCTTTATCTACGTTGAAACGGAAAAAGGTGGCCTCAGAGTCGATCTTCCCGTTGATGCCAAACCGCGAGCAACGTTCACCGTTGATGCGGATGATAAGGCAATCGCAGTATACGAGTACTGCAACCTCCACGGTCTTTGGAAAACGGCGCTCTAAGATTGCATCAATAAGCCAAAGAGTTTGGCTTCCAAAGCCATCAACGTTGGATCATGAATATCCCTCGCTTTGCGGGGGATATCTATTTGTTCATCCAACAGTGGCTTTTGAGGATCACCCAAACAAAGCACTCGATCACCGATGAGGATCGCTTCCTTTGTATCGTGGGTAACGAAGATCGTCGTCCGTCGCTCCTCCTCCCAGAGGGTTATAAACGCTTTGATGAGGCGCATTCGAAGACGGATATCCAAACTTTGGAAGGGTTCATCGAGTAACATCAACTGTGCCGGGTGGGCAAACGCCCGGGCGATCGCCACCCGTTGGCGCATCCCCCCGCTGAGCTCATGGGGGTAGAGATGAAGAACTTCATTCATCTCAGCAAGAGCGAGGTAATGAAGTGCAATTCGCTTTCGCTCAGCCAACTCATAGAAGGAGCGAAGGGTTATCTCGACGTTCGCCCAGACGTTTACGTTGGGCAGCAATCGCGGTTCTTGGAAGAGAAAGCTCACCTTCTCCTCCTCTTTGATGACCTCTCCGCTGTCACATTCGATGAGCCCGGCGGCAAGGCGCAACAAGGTGGTCTTGCCTCCGCCGGAGGGCCCGACAACACTCAAGATTGTTTTAGGCTCAAGGCTCAAGGAGAAGCGGTCAAAGACGATGTGCTCATCGTATGCTTTAGATACTTTTTTGAAGTGCATCGGCCCTCCTTCGCTGTACGGTAGAACGAACAATGACTACCGCGTGAACGATCCCTTCAAAGAGCAGGTCACCCAAAGCGGTTAACAGGATCGCAACCAACGTCCAAGAGAGAACAACATCCGTCTGTAGTTGTACTTGAGCAAGCTGCAGCCGGGAACCCACCCCATAGCGCGGCACGGTTAACACTTCGGCGGCGATGACCACTTTCCAGATCATTGAAAGTGTTGCCCTGCTTCCGGCAACAAACCAAGGAGCTAAGGATGGAAGGGTGTAATAAAAGAGTTTTGTTTTTGGTGGGACATCGTAGAGGTCGCACATCTCCGCTAAGGTGGGATCGAGTTGATTCACCCCGTGTTCAATTTGCAAGTACATGAGGGGAAAGCCCATCATGAACGCGCTGAAGAGGGGAACGCTGGAGCTGGAGAACCAGATGAAGGCAAGGAGAATCACACTCATCACCGGTGTTGCTTTGAGGGTGGTTACAAAGGGCTTGAGGATCAAGGAGATCGTTTTGTTTCGTCCGCCGATGAGACCGAGGATACTGCCGCTGATGACGATGATGACAAAGGAACGAAGGGCTCTGAGAACAGTAGAAAGGATATTTGTTGAAAAGGTTGGTCCGTTGGTAAGGGAGCGCAGGGCGGTGAAGATCGGTCCCAAGGCGGGCATGAGAACCGGGATATTCACGCTCTTGGCGATCACTTGCCAAAGCAACAAAAGACCAAGCGAAGAGGCTAAGAGAAGTACGTTTCGCTTGGTCCTATGCATACACTATCCTATAAGTAGAGTTCGTTGCCCGGTACCTTCCCGCCGATCGAAGCGGGATCAAGGTTAAAGAGCTGTTCAAAGTAGAACGTTACTTCATCCTTCGCTTCGCTTGCCGGTACGTACACTAAGTTACAGAAGGGAATCGCACTTTGGGCGAGCGCTTTGGCCATGATGCCAAGATCTTCAATGCGCTCCGCTGCCTGAGCTGGGTTGTTGTTTACCCACGAAACCGATTCCTTATAGTTGTTCAACACGCTCCTAAAGAGTGAGGGATAGGTCGAAGCAAACTTCTCGCTGACGACCAGAACACTCATCGGGTACGTTGCCTTACCGGTAAGCTCAGCATACAACGCTTGAACATCCAAGAGCTCCACTGCTCGCTTGCCCTGGTTGAGGACCATCGAGACAAAGGGTTGCGGTAAGAGCGCGTACTCAACCTTTTCAGCGATGAGAAGTTGAGCAAGTTGCGCCGGGGCTGCTACCGAATAGTCGAAATACACATCCTTACCTTCGGTAAAGCCCGCCCACGAGAGCAACAATTGTCCCATCTGATCAGGAGTCGAGCCTGCTCCGGGGATGTTTAGCGTTGCACCGTAGAGGTCTTCAAGATCAACATTTCCTTTGGAGGAGACCAAGGAGAGCATTCCGTTTCCGATTACCGCGGCTAAGCGAATGTCCACGCCCTTGTTGGCGAGGTTTGCCGCAACGTTTGTCGGAAGGGCCGCCATATCCAACTCCCCGTTTGCCAAGCGGGCGATTACTTCATTGGGTGAAGGAAACACTTCAATCTCAAGGTTCTCTTGATCCAAGCCGGCAGAGGAGAAACCAGTCGGTCCGGCCATCACACCTAGGCGAACCGTTACTGGATTCAGTTCTTTCACCGGCTGGGCAACAAGTCCAACGGTAACCATCAACACCACTGCAAGTACGAGTGCAGACTTCTTCATTTCATTCTCCTTATGATTCAATAATAATTCTAAAATACCGCTTCTTTCCGCTTCTTAGGATCAGCTCGTTATGCTCATCCATATACGATGAGTCGATCGTTGAACGTGGATCGTCCACTTTTCGATCTCCGATCCACGCCCCTCCGCCTTGAACGAGGCGGCGGGCTTCACTGTTCGTGGCAGCGAGGTCCGTTCGGGCAAAGAGATCGAGAACCCCGATTCCTTCATCCAGCTCACTCTGGGCGATCGTAATCGACGGCATCCCTTCTCGGTTTTCCACACTGTCAGCTTTGGAGCCGAAGAACGCTAACGCGGCGGTTCGAGCTTTGTCCGCTTCCTCTTCTCCGTGAATGATCTTCGTCTGCTCATACGCAAGGCGTTCTTTAGCATCGTTGATATTCACCCCTTCCTTCTCATAGGTTGCAATCTCCTCAAGGGGGAGGAAGGTAAAGAGTTTGAGGAACTTGATCGTATCTTCGTCGTTGACGTTCCGCCAGTACTGGTAGAAGTCATACGGGCTGTACAGCTCGGGATCCAAGAACACCGCGCCCTTTTCGCTCTTACCCATCTTGTGTCCATCGGCACGGGTGATTAAGTTAAAGGTTAAGCCAAAGCACTCCGGTCCGCCCATCTTGCGAATCAGTTCAACCCCGCTGATGATATTCCCCCACTGATCATCACCTCCGACTTGAAGACGGCAATCATGTTCTTTGTTGAGGACGTAGAAGTCGTAGGATTGCAAGAGCTGGTAGTTAAACTCAATGAAGGAGAGCCCGCGCTCCATTCGTTGCTTGTATGCTTCAAAGGAGAGCATTCGGTTCACCGAGAAGTGGCGGCCGATCTCCCGAAGGAAATCGATGTAGTTCAGCTCGGTCAGCCAATCGGCGTTGTTGAGCATGATCGCTTTTCCCATCCCATCTTTTGGTTCTTCGGAGAAGTCAACCACGGTTTGGAGTTGGGTTTTAATCGATTCACAGTTGGAGAGGATCTCCTCTTTGCTGAGCATCTTGCGCATCTCGCTCTTGCCGGAGGGGTCTCCGATAAGAGTCGTTCCCCCACCGACCAAGGCGATTGGTTGGTGGCCTGCTTTCTGAAGGTGGTGAAGAGCAAAAAAGGGAACCATGTGGCCGATGTGAAGGCTCTTGCCCGTCGGGTCCACCCCGACGTACATGCGCACCGATTCCTTATCCATCAGTTCGCTTAAGCCTTCCATATTGGTACACGCTTTGATAAATCCCCGATCAACCAGGGTTTGTAGGGCACTGTTCATCTTACTTCTCCACTCGTCTGTAGTTCTTGTTCGCTTCCTTAATCGCCGAAACGATCTCATCCATTCCAATTCGGACCTGCTCCATCGAGTCACGATAGCGCAGCGTCACCGTCTTATCTTCCAAGCTCTGATAATCAACGGTGATACAATAGGGTGTTCCGATCTCATCCATTCGGCGATAGCGGCGCCCAATCGCTCCGCTGACGTCAAAGAAGGTGGTGAACTCCTCGCGGAGGGAGATCTCAAGCTCTTTGGCAACCTCGGCGATTCCGTCTTTCTTCACAAGCGGAAGAACGGCAACCATCACCGGGGCGATATTCGGGTGGAAGTGAAGAACGGTTCGAACGTCTCCACCCTCCAAGGTTTCCTCTTCGTAGGCGTCACTGAGGGCCATGAGTACATTTCGGGTCAAGCCGGCACTGGTTTCTACCACATACGGGGTGTAGCGTTCGTTGGAAACAGGATCGAGGTAGGTTTGATCTTTTCCGCTGAACTCTTGGTGTTGAGTCAGGTCATAGTCGGTTCGGTTGTGTACGCCCTCCAACTCCTGCCAACCCATCGGGAAGAGGTATTGGATATCGTAGGCGTCCTTGGCGTAGAACGCCAGCTCATCCGGTCCGTGCTGGTGCCAGCGAAGGTGGCTCTTGCGGATTCCCATCTTGTCGTAGAACGCAAAGCGCTGGGCTTTCCAGTACTCAAACCACTCATCATCGGATCCGGGGGCACAGAACCACTGCATCTCAAGTTGCTCAAACTCAACGGAGCGGAAGATGAAGTGGCGGGTCGTGATCTCGTTGCGGAACGCTTTTCCTACTTGAGCGATCCCAAAGGGGATCTTTACTCGAGAGGAAGCGACAACGTTTTTAAACTCCGTGTAGATTCCTTGGGCGGTCTCAGGGCGAAGGTAGATCTTCGAGCCGGCATCGCTCGCCGCTCCGATGTGGGTGGAGAACATCAGATTGAAGTTTCGCGGTTCGGTGAAGGTGTTCTTGTTTCCGCACACCGGACACGCTGCTTCAAGGTCGATCTGATCAGTTCGGAATCGGCTCTTACAGCTCTTACAGTCGACCATCGGGTCGCTGAAGTTTGCTACGTGTCCGCTTGCTTCCCAAACGCGGGGGTGCATGAGAATCGAGGCATCCAGACCGACGATGTCATCGTGAATCTGAGTCATCTCCCTCCACCACAAATCTCGAATATTATTTTTCAGTTGTACTCCGAGCGGTCCGTAGTCGTAGGCGCCGTTAAGACCGCCGTAGATCTCGCTCGATTGGAAGATAAATCCTCGTCGCTTACTGAGTGAAACAATTTTCTCTAACGTAACATCTGCCATTTTATTCAATTCCTTTCTTTAGCACCTTCAGTGCGTCATTCATTCGATTCATCGTGTGTTCAAAACCAAGAAGCTCGATCGAGTCAAAGAGGGGTAAGCTCACCGTACTACCGGTTATTGCAACCCGAAGGGGTTGGAACACCCCGTTGACTTTCAGATTCAACTCATTGGCCAAGTGCATCAGCTCCTCTTCGATCACACTCTGCTCCTTCTTTGCCTCCAAGCCTCCCATAAGAATTGCCTGAGCTTTTTCTAAGGCAGTATAGGCAAGCGGAAGTTCAACGCCTTTGGCAGCAAAGATCGATAGATCATCCCAAGTGGGCTCCTCAAAGAGGAAACGAGCCAGAGGGACGATGTCACTGAGGACTTTTAAGCGTTCTTTCGCAACAGAAGTCAGGTGCAACAGCATCGCCTGATCATCCAACGGCCAGCCGGTTTCTTCCAAATATGGCAGCAGGAGCGCAAGAAGCTCTTCGTCGCTCTTCATGCGGATATATTGGCCGTTAAACCAATCCAGTTTCTTATAGTCAAAGACTCCGGGAGCTTTGTTGATCTTCTCTAAGCTAAAGAGTTCTTCCAAATCCGCTTTGGTGAAGAACTCACGTGATCCGTCATACGACCAACCGACTAAGGAGACGTAGTTCAACAGTGCTTCGGGAAGGTATCCTTGTTTTCGGAACTCCGCTACTGCAGTCGAGCCGTGGCGCTTGGAGAGCTTTTGGCCATCTTTGCCCATCACCATCGGAAGGTGACAGTAGATCGGCGGTTCCCAACCAAACGCTTCATAAAGAAGGATGTGCAAGGGTCCGGAGGGGATCCACTCCTGAGCGCGCATGATGTGAGTGATCTCCATCATGTGGTCGTCGATGACGTTTGCCAGGTGGTAGGTCGGAAACCCATCGCTTTTAAGCAGAACCGGGTCGGGAGAGACGTCACTGTTCTTGCGAGTAATCTTTCCCATGAGGATATCTTCAAAGCTTGTCTTGCCTTCGGTGGGGACCTTCAGGCGAATGACTGGATTAATCCCCTGCTCTTCATAGGCAGCACGCTCTTCGGCGCTTAAGTTACGACAGTGGCGATCATAGCCTTGGTATTGGCTCTTTGCTTTCTGCTGTTCTTCGCGCACTCGCTCAAGGCGCTCGGAGCTGCAGTAGCAGTAGTACGCCTTATCATCTTCAACAAGCTTTTGGGCATAGGTTTTGTAGAGGTCGAAGCGTTCACTTTGAACATAGGGACCAAAGGCTCCGCCTTTGATCGGGCCTTCATCATACTCCACTCCGAGCCACTCCAATGTTGCGTATAAATCATCCAACGCTTCGGGTGAATAACGCTCTTGGTCGGTGTCCTCGATTCGAAGGATGAACGAGCCTTTTTGTGAACGAGCAAAGAAATAATTAAATAACGCAGTCCTGATTCCACCGATATGCTGTAAGCCGGTTGGAGAGGGCGCGTACCGCACGCGTACTTGCATGAATATGACTCCTCTTATCTCCTTTGTTGTACCGTAAATATGAAATAATGACAACAGAGGATA
>CAYUHP010000042.1:0-14784 GCA_964444595.1 uncultured Sphaerochaeta sp.
TTACTTTGCCCATAGTCGATTTTATGAACAAATCGAAAGAATCGATCTACAAAAAAGATTCAAACCTCAAATTCTTTGTTGCCACCATTCTGTTAAGCGGTCTTGCCTATGGGTTTTACCGCGGAGTCCAAGACAACTATCTTGCCGAGATCGTCCACATCTCCGAGTTTGAACGCGGAATCGTTGAGTTCTTCCGCGAACTACCCGGCTTGTTGTTGATCTTCATCCTTGCGGTGATGCACCGCTTCAGTGAGACAAAAGTCTTTAAGGTTGGAACGGCGATCATGCTCGCCGGTATCCTTGGCCTCTTGCTTATGGGCTCTTCCAAGGTCGTGGTCATCCTGTTCATGGTCATCTTTTCCACCGGCGAACACGTGGTGATGCCGATTAAGTCTTCGATGAGTCTTTACTTTGCCAAAGAGGAGAAAGGCGGAACATCCCTTGGGATCACTTCGGCGATCGGCCAAGGGGGAAACATCATCGGCTACTTGGTGGTCAGTGTAATCTTTGTTATCTTTGCCCGCCTGGGCTTCTCCCGCCAAGACACCACCGCGTTTAAAACGGTTTTTGCGATCGCAGCTGCCCTCTTAGTTGCTTCAACCCTGGTTGTCCTTGCGATGAAGGAGAGCGGTCAAACAGTCAAACGAAGTCGGCTTTACTTTCGGAAAAAGTTCTTTAAGTTTTACATGCTTGAAGTGTTCTACGGAGCACGAAAGCAGATCTTCCTCACCTTTGCTCCCTATGTACTCATCCTTGTCTATGGGGCAAACACAACGACGATCAGTTTATTGTTGGCTATTTGTGCGGTGTTTGGAATGTTCCTCTCCCCCGCCATCGGTCGCATCGTCGACCGCCTCGGCTATAAAATAGTCATGGTTACCGACACCCTCATCTTAGTGGTGGTGTGTTTCCTCTACGGCTTTGCCCACCGCCTCTTTCCGATGCACATCGCCTTTTATGTTGTGGCGGTTAACTTTGTCCTGGACTCGATCATCAGTTTGGCGAGCATGGCGAGCAACGTGTATGTGATGGATCTCTCAGAGAACCGTGAAGAGCTTACTGCGACCCTGACAACCGGAATCTCGGTTAATCACCTCATCAGTGTCATAATCGCGCTCCTCGGCGGGCTCATCTGGAAGACGGTCGGCATCGAAGTGCTCTTCACGATGTCGGCGATCTTGGGAGTCATCAACTCAATCTTTGCGGCAACGATTACCAAGCCAGAAGTGAGCTTAGCAAAAAACCAAGGATAAAGGTAAAAACGAGGGCCAGGTGAGCTTTGCTGATCAGGCCCATGTGAACCTCTTTGGTTCCCGCATGAAAACCCGCTTTCTTCATCGCCTTGAAGGAAGTAATCCACACAAAAATGGCTAGTAGGTTGATAACTCCTCCGCCAAGTGGATAGATCCCCAGTACGGTTAATAAAGCGATTGTTGCATAGACGAGAACCCCCTCTCCTAAGATGAGGTTCGGGGCTCGTTCGGGACCTAAGAGGATCGAAAGGGTTTTTCGGCCGTTCGCCCTATCCCCAACTAAGTCGCAGGTGTTGTTGACGGAGAGGATCATCGCAATGTGAATCCAAAGCGGAATGGTTACAAGAAAATCTCTCACCGTCAGCTCTTTTCCTTGAACAAAGAGAACGATGAGAAAGAGAACCGTCCCTAAAAACCCACCGGCAAAGAGTTCACCAAAGGGAGTTCGCGAGATCGGAAAGGGCCCGGCTGTGTATACAAGGCCCACAAGCATACACACTCCGCCGATGATGAGAAGGTACCAACTCGTTATATATGCAAGATACAGGCCCAACACACCGGCAATAAGAAAGAGGATCGTTGAAACGATCAGGGCAGCATGGGGGGATACTCCTTCATGGACAAGCACCTTACCGCTCTCTTTAGTATACTCTTTATTATCCGTCCCGCGGCGAAAGTCAAAGTAGGTATTAAAACCGGTTGTCCCCATATCCACGGCCAAGGTGGCCAGCAGCATGATCGCAAAGATTGGCCAATCGATCGTCTTTGCTGTGTAAAATCCATAGGCACTTGCCATAAAAAAGGTGCCCATACTGATGATCTTCGTCCGCATTTCGACGATTCTAAAAAATTGGTTGCTTGTCATAGGCCAATCATAATAAAAGCGAATATCTGTGCCTAGGGGTTTAGCATCGAACCCTTGACAACCTACTATTGGTGTCACATTCTTCTTCTATGCCTTGAAGTTCATTGTTTGGCTTTGGTATAATCACATATTTATATGTGAGCTGTCTCTCACATGCATCGAAACAATAAAGGCTGGAAAGAGTATTCCGCCTTAGTTTATACAGAGGAGTTTTCTTATGAAGAAACGACACGTTTTAGCGCTTAGCCTTGCTCTTGTACTGCTTGCACTACCTATTTTTGCTACAGGACAGGGAGAAGCAACCAAAAGTGCCAGCTTTGATAAGAGTAAGTATTTCATCACAGTGGCAACCGGGCCGACCAGTGGTCTCTACTACCCAATCGGTGGAGCATTCAGTGCGCTGTATCAGAACCGCCTTGGCTACAAATCCTCAGCTCAGGCAACCGGTGCCTCCGCCGAGAACATCACCCTTCTGAAGGAAGGTCGAGCCGAAGTCGCCATTTTGATGAGTGATGCCGTTGCCCAAGCGTATGATGCATACGGACCGTACGAAGGGGAGAAAGCATTTAGTAGTCTTCGAGCCCTTCTTGGCTTGTATCCGAACTACGTCCAGTTGGTTACCACCGACAAAACCGGTATCAAATCATTCTACGACTTGAAGAACAAGCGCGTTGGTGTTGGTGCTCCAAACAGTGGAGTTGAGCTGAACGCTCGCCTCATGTATGAAGCCCACGGAATGACCTACGCCGATAGCCGAATTGACTACCTCAACTACGGCGAAGCGATCAGCCAGCTCAAGAACAACCAGATGGATGCAGTTTTTGTAACCAGCGGTATCCCCAACGCAACGATCATGGAACTTGGCACGAGTGCAAAGATCGTCCTTGTCCCGATCGTCGGCGAAGGGTTGGCAACCTTGATGGCCAAGTACCCGTTCTTCACCCAGGAGATTATCCCTGCCGACACCTATGATATGAGTGGAGATGTTGCCACCGTTGCTGTTCGCAATATCCTTGCAACGACCTCTGATATGCCTGAGGAAGTCGCCTACGAAATAACGAAGGGTGTCTTCGATAACATCGATGATATCCATGCCGCGCACGCAACCGCGAAAGAGCACATCACCTACGCAAACAGTCACGTCGGTGTTGATATTCCTTTCCACGAAGGTGCCGAGCGGTACTATCGTGAGATGGGCTGGAAGTAAATGAATAAAGGAGTGGCAATTCTGCTGCTCATCATGATGCTGCTCCTGCTTGCAGGAGGAGCATACTTCATTTGGACAAGCGAGGATCTGGTGGTGATCATCCGTGATCAGAAAAGTGGCACCCTCCTCGCTTCTTTACCGATTAAGGTGGGAGATCAGGTTGTGTTTGAGTGGATTCACTCCTACGAACACATCCCTTGGATTGAAGAGTACACAGTTACTGAAGATCTTCACTTCCGCCTTGACACGATTCGGGTCGCAGGCTTTGGAGCAGGAATCCCCAACTACAAAGGGGATACAACGATCGAAGATAAGATGGTTGTCATGAGGAATATCAATGAAGAGTTCCCCTCCTTTGCTTGGATCCACTCCCAGACCGCATTGGTTTCGATTACCATCGAGGGACAAACCTTCATCGAAGGTCGAGACCTCCCTCACCACAAAGCGGTCACGATGAATCTTAAAGGAATGAAGCGTCTATGGACAAAATCTCCCTCGACAATCTGAATCAAGAACAAGAAGTGAAGCAACAAGAGATCCTCGAGCAGTTTGAAAAGGAATCGGCAACTCGGAGATTTGACCGACACGCCCTCGCTGTCGGGGTGTATTGGGCTTCGATTGCTATCGCCCTCTATCACTTCATCACCGCGGCAGTCGGGTATCCGGCTACCCACCTTCATCGCAGCTTGCACGTAGCGGCGATGCTGTTTATGACCTTCTTTCTCTACCCGCGTAGCAAGAAGTCCAGTCGAAAAACAATTCCCTGGTATGACATCCTTCTCGCATTCGCTTCGATTGCGGTAGCGGTGTATGTTTGGGTCGATTACATTGGGTTCATCAATCGGATGGGCTCGCCCAACCTCAATGACGTCATCTTTGGTACCTTGTTAATCCTTCTCGTCCTTGAAGCATCACGACGGATCAGCGGGTGGCCATTGGTAATCCTCTCCTTGTTCTTCATTCTGTACGGCCTCATTGGGCGCAACCTTCCGGGAATCTTTATGCACCGGGGGTATGATTGGAGAGCGATCGTAAATCACTCTTTCATCAACACGGAAGGGATCTATGGAACGAGTGTCGATGTAGCCGCATCGTACATCTTCCTCTTCATTCTCTTTGGAACGATCATGAACAAGTGTGGAATGGGAAGGTTCTTCAACGACCTCGCGCTTGCCTTCGCCGGATCATCCAAGGGCGGACCGGCTAAGGTTGCGGTCATCGCCAGCGGCTTACTTGGCTCGATCAACGGCAGTGCCGTTGCCAACGTCGTAACAACGGGAACCTTTACAATTCCTTTGATGAAGAAAACCGGTTACTCCAAGGAGTTTGCCGGAGCGGTCGAGTCATCGTCAAGCGTCGGTGGTCAACTCCTTCCCCCCATCATGGGTGCCGCTGCTTTTATCATGGCGGAGATGCTTGGTGTCAAATATGGAACGATCGTTATCAGTGCGGCGATTCCGGCCCTCCTCTACTACCTTGGCATCATGGTCCAAGTTCAACTTCGGGCAAATAAGCTCGACTTAAAAGGTCTTCCAAAAGAACAGTTACCGAAGGTGGGGGATGTATTGAAGGACCGAGGACACCTCCTCATTCCCATCGCAGTACTTCTGTATCTCTTGTTATTCAGCGGTCTTACGGTGATTTACTCCGCATTTTGGACGATCGTTGCCACGATCCTTGTTTCCCAAACTCGCAAGTCAACAAGAATGACGCTCAAACAACTTCTGGATGCGTTTGCCGAAGGCACCACCGCAACCGTCTCCGTTGCAATTGCGTGTGCGGTTGTCGGCATTATCATCGCGATCGTGAGCCTCACCGGTTTTGGTTTGAACATGGCCAATGCGATCATCCAACTGGGTCGAGCAAACTTTATGCTCACCCTCATCTTAACGATGGTAACGTGCATGATCTTGGGAATGGGCCTTCCCTCCATCCCGGCGTACTTGATCACGGCAAGCATGGCTGCTCCGGCTTTAATTAAGCTTGGAATCCCGGCTCTTGCTGCTCACCTCTTTGTGTTCTACTTTGCTATGTTTGCAAATATCACCCCTCCGGTCGCGCTCGCTTCCTTTGCGGCAGCCGGCTTAAGCGGCGGAGATCCGATGCGAACCGGTCTGCAATCGGTCCGTCTCTCCTTGGCAGGATTTATCGTCCCCTACATCTTTGTGTATAACACTGCCCTACTCTTGTTAGATACAACGGCCTTTGTTGCCGTGCGGGTTGCAATTACCGCGATCATCGGTGTTACGATGATCGGAATGGCGACTGAAGGCTTTGCTCTCACAAACATGAGTTGGACGGAACGAATTATTGCCTTCATAGGAGCAATGCTCCTGATCACTGCCAGTCCCATCCAAGATGCAATTGGCTTCGGAATCTTGGTCCTCATCTCCTTGATTCAATTAAGAAAACGAAAGCAAGCGATCTAAGGCATTAAAAAGCCCCCTCGAATTGAGGGGGTTTTTATTGCGTCGATTACTATCTTATTTAGACAGCGTCCAAATAGCCGAGTGTCCTCGACCATCGCCACGGCATGGAGGGAATCGCTTCCCTTCAACCATTCCAACAGTACGATCGGTGTGTACCGAACAGTAGTACGTACCATCCTCAACGCAGTAGTGTCCGGTTCGGGTAGTAATCCCATCATCCGGTACCGCTGGTTTCTTAGGCGCAGGCTTAGCCTTTTTGGGCTCTGCAACCTTCTTAGCTTCTTCAGCCTTTTTGGCTTCCTCGGCTTTTTTAGCTTCTTCTGCAGCTTGTTTTTCCTTTAGGGCTTCCTCAGCTTCCTTGGCTTCCTCAGCTTTCTTGGCTTCCTCAGCTTTCTTGGCTTCCTCAGCCTTTTTGGCTTCTTCGGCTGCTTGTTTTTCCTTTAGGGCTTCTTCAGCTTTCTTGGCTTCTTCAGCCTTCTTGGCTTCCTCGGCTAGTTTCTTTGCCTTTAGGGCTTCTTTTTCTTGTTTAGCTACTTCTGCTTTCTTAGTTGCCTCTAAGGCTTTTGCTGCTTTCTTTGCATCATCTTTTTGGAATGTAACACGGTCTTTTTTGAGCCATTCAATAGTGATCAACACTGCGAAGGCGATGACTGTAAGGATAATTACAAGTACTTTGATGGTTACATTGGGGATAAACAGTGCAAAGAGAAGGATAAGGATGGCAGCACCAAGAAGATAGAGGCGAGCTCGTTTGTGAAAACGCTCCATTTGTGTTTGCATCGTTCATATACTCCTGTTTCATTGCTTTGTGCTACAAGTGTGTAGCACTTCATTAAAGATACTCAAATCCTACCATAACCTCAAGGGAATCGATACCTTATTGAGAGGAGTTACTAAGATGTTTTAGAAGGATTGGGCATTATCGCGGTGTATGATGCCCTGGGGGTTTTACTCCGTGATGGAAAGCGAAAGCAAAAAAGGTTCGCCTTCATCGCTTTCAACCCAAACAAGTAATCCAGTGAGTGGTTGAGGAGAAAAGATCCTAAAAGGAATTTCAACAAGAGCCCCGAGCTTTATTGGCTTGGCGATTTGAAGTTGTTCTGCGGGGAGAACGTTGGAAAGAAGATGGTCATAGGTATGGACAAAGCCTTCGCGCATCCCCTCAGGGACATACTCCTCTACCCAATCGAGTGAGTAGAATTCTTTTAAAGCGACCTGACTTTTAGCTTCAATACTGTTTTCTTCCGGATCGATAATTTGACCGATAAAGAAATCTACCGGTAGTTTATAGGAAAATGCCGCGCTTAATGAAACCGCTTGCAGGCTTATTGTGAGAAAAAATATGGTGATCAAAAAAGCTCCCCGTTTCATACATCCTCCACAAGTATTAAACAATCGCTCGCTGTCTTGGTTACATGATTTGCGGATGAGAATTCACATATTTTTCTGGACATTTTTTACTAATATGAAGTTGTTTTTATAACAAATTTATTACATCTGTAAAGATAAGGAGATGTATGCATGAAGACGGTTATCTGATCAGTATCGCCAACTACACCGATAAGAAGGACATTATCGGATCGGTGAACTATAAGACTGTCCTTTCCATCCTCTACTTAAGCGATGAACCATACGCGATACCGTATGTGAAATAAGGATAACAAGGGGGCCAATGCTCCCTTCTCTTTCTCTTTTTTTATTTATAACTTCATTCCCAATTCGATCGCTTTGAGCATGCTCTTCTCATTGGCAATGAGCTTATCGGCGATGTCAAACGCCGTACCATGATCGACGCTGGTGCGGATCACATCCAGACCAACGGTAATGTTCACCCCATCGTCGAAGGCGAGTAACTTAAGCGGAATGTGGCCCTGGTCGTGGTACATCACCACCACGATATCCCAAGCACCTTTGGTTGCCCGAAGAAACACCGTATCGGGGGCAATAGGGCTACTGACATCGTGGCCTTCGTGGATAGCCTGCTCAATGGCGGGAATAATCTCATTGATCTCCTCATCGCCGAACAATCCATTTTCCCCCGGCATGAGGGTTTAATCCCGCTACCGCAATCCTCGGCTCGGAGTACCCAAGTTTTTTCATCGTATCCGAGGCAAGACGGATTACCTCCAGCACGCGCTCTTTCGTTACCGCATCACACGCACTGCGAAGGCTTTGGTGAGTGGAGACATGAATGACCGAAAGAAGCGGACTCCATAACAGCATCGCATAGGAGTCGCCGTGCACGTAGTGGGCAAAGATCTCAGTGTGACCGGCAAAGTTATACCCCCCTAAGTGAAGTGCTTCCTTGTTCAGCGGAGCAGTAATGACACTGCTGATCTCCTTTCGTTGGGCGAACTCGATCGCAACGCTTACCGCCTCAAAGGCGATGTGCCCGCCAAGGGCGCTTATCTCACCGATCGTGATCTCATCCAAGGAAATCGGATGGGGATCGACAACGTTGATCAGCTCTTCGTTGAATTGATCGATCGATGTAATCACATTAAATGTAAAGTTTGATTCCAGGCGCTTGTTGTAGTACTCAAGGATCGAGAGCGGACCGAAGAGCAACGCCTTACTTTGATAGGAGGGTTCGCTCATCAACGCTTTGAGGGTAACCTCTATACCGATTCCACATGGATCACCCGTTGTGATACCAAGGATTTTCATGCCAGACCTCCCCCAACCGTCTCAAACTATAGGTAATGGCCTCCGCTTCACCGAACCCGCCCGCTTTGGTGACAATACGCACCCCTTTGTACGGTCCATCAAGCACTACGGTAATGGGGATGCCAACAGCTACCTCTCCGACGATCTTCACCTCGGTAATGCCCAAGATCTCCATCAACGAGAAGGCGGTCTCCCCGCCGCTGAGGTAGAGGTTTCTTACCCCGCTTTTTTCAATGATCGCCAAGGCGATCTCGGAAAGACGGTCTTTGATCACCTTTCCAATCTCTGGTTCACTCATTCCCAAGTTTCTTCCCACAAAGAGTGAGCGCTGGTACATCGTGCGATCAAGAGCTGATGAGAGGGTAAGAATCAGATCTTCCCCTTTGTTAAGAAGTTGAACTCCCTCTTCAATAAAGGAGGAAAGATCATCGCCTTTGAGGAGGGCGAGCACATCCAAGGCGATCGTCGCAACTGAACGATACTGAGCGTATTCGAGTTGATCTCTGGTGGCTTCGCTTAAGCTTGCCACGACTGCCAGCGAAGGCGCTTTGGGTTGATCGACTTGGATAAGAGCACCTGCTATGCCGGCACTTCCGACGTAGAGGATTCGTTTATTGAGTGTTTTAGCCCAGGTGACGATATCAATGAGGTCCTCCTCCTGCGTTGCATCACAGACAACAACCTTCTTGTCCGTTAAATCGGGAAAGTTCTTTTTCCAAAGATTGTCAATCACCAAATGAGCTGTTTCGTAGGAGGCAGAAAATAGTGTTACCAAGTTACTTTCCAACACCGGTTTGAGGGGGTCTTGGGCAAACTCGGTTTCCAGTAACCGCCCATCGTTGACAAACACCTCCCCTCCAATGCACGTTCGTCCCATCGCCACAAAGGTTGGGGCAACGAGAATGAGCTCGGGTTTCATCTTCTCATCGATCTCTTGAACCTCTTCGAGAATATTGCCTCGAAGCGTTGAATCGATCTTCTTCAAGACGACATCGTAGGAATCGAAATCAAGATCTTCGATTAAGGCTTTGGTAACCTTGTAAGCCTCTTTACCTTCAATGTTTCGCGATTCAGTATCCAAGACAAATGATCCTTCGCTACTCTTGGGAGCAGCGAAGCTGATTATGGTCTCAATACCCCGAAGCGAAAGTTCGAGACCGCTGTCATTTGAGCCGGTAAAATCGTCGGCGATAATCAAGTAGGTATTCATCGTCTTGGGTATACTCGGTGGCGGGAGTTTACACAAACTCAAATCATCAAGTACAGTGTCGATATGACTCTTACCTACCCCCAATTTTTAAGTGATTCATCCATGCACTGTGCTCAAACGATTCGCGATCCCCTTTGGAAGGATATCGCAATTCCGGCATACTTGGTCGATGTTATAAAAAGCCCAAGTTTTGTGAAACTGGGGCGGATTAAGCAGCTGGGAGTTGCCTTTCACCTCTATCCGGGTGCGGTGCATACCCGACTCAATCATAGCCTCGGAGTCATGCACCTCTCGCATAAGATCATCGGGAGTTTACTTCGAAGAGAACGCGCTGATGGACGGTTGAGCTTAGACGGTGTCCGCCACTTCCTTGCCGCGACCCTTCTTCACGATATCGGACACTTTCCCTTCACCCACAGTTTGAAGGAGCTTCCCTTAAAGACTCATGAACAACTTGCCGCCGAGCTGTTGGAAGCAGATCATCAGCTTCAAACAGCTCTTAGGCAGGCGAACTTAGACGCCTCCCTCATCGGCTTGATTATCGATGAAGACCAAGAAACAGATGATGAAGAGATCTTGCTCTATCGCTCAATTCTCAGCGGAGCACTGGATCCCGATAAGCTTGACTACCTCAACCGCGACGCTTATTTTGCCGGCGTTCCCTATGGAATCCAAGATGTCTCCTACATCACCGACCACCTCACCCTCCACGAAGGCTGTTTGGCGATCACCGAAGAAGCCCTGGGCTCGGTGGAACACCTTCTCTTCTCCAAATACCTGATGTATCGAAACGTGTACTGGCACAAAGCAACCCGCAGTGCAACGGCGATGATCAAGCGATACCTTTACGAAAACCTTCAAACCGGAGCTTTGAAGAGGGAACAACTCTACGGCCTTGATGACGAAAGCTTTTTCCTCCTCGCTCAAGAGCAGCGCTCTTTAGATCTCTTACTCAACCGAGTACGAGAAAATCGATTCTACCAACCGATCATTGAAGAGCCCTTTGATGAAGCAAACATTCTTCACTCCCAAGCGCTCGATCTTGAACGACGAAGTGCTTTCGAAGAGCAGATCGAAGACAACCTCGGTCTTGAACACGGCTCAGTTGTCATCGACATCCCTGAACAGGTTTCCTTTGAATCGGATATTCCGGTGATCGGTGCTGAAGGTTACTTAGGAGCCTTTGAAGATATCGACCCCCTCTTTTCTCGCAGCCAAGCGCTTCAGTTCACCTCTTCACTGAGAACCGTTCGACTCTTTGGTGATTATTCGATCAACAAAGAGCAGGCCAAAAAGGTATGGGAGCAGATCCATGAGTGAGAAAATCCCCTATCAGAACCTCATTAAAGGCGACCTTCCCCCCTGGGTGCTTCGGTTTGTGAAAGCTACCGGAAGAGGAATTAACCGCTATGAGATGATCAAAGAGCAAGAGGTGATCCTTCTCAGTGCAAGCGGTGGCAAGGATAGCTTAGCCCTTGCCTTGGCCCTTGCGCTTCGAAAGAGGTGGCTTCCGATCGATTACACCCTCAAGGCGGTGATGATCAACTGGATTGAACATCCAATCCCGGATGTGTACCGAGAGAAACTTACCACCTTCTTTACCGACCTTGGATATGAGTTTCACATCCTTGATGAAGCCCAACAGCCGGATTCCTTCGGTGAAGAGTTTAACTGCTACTTATGCAGTCGAAATCGACGACGAATCCTCTTTGACTGGGCGGCAAAAGAGGGGATCGAAAAGATCGCGATGGGTCATCACCTCGATGACCTCGTCGAAACATCGATGATGAACCTCTTTTTTCGAGGGAACTTTGATACGATGAAGCCCGTTCAACCGTTCTTTGGCGGAACGATTAAGATCATCCGGCCGATGATAGAAATTCATGAACATCATATTCGGCGATTGGTTGAGGAGTATGACCTTCCGGTCATCAAGCCGGTTTGCCCCTTTGACCAAACCAACATTCGCTCCCAGTTAAAACCAATTGTGAAGAGTTTGGCTCACATCGACCCGTTGGCGCGCGAGCACGTCTACAAAGCCCATCATTTCTCATGATTTGTGTAACGACTGTCCTCAGATTCGGTTTAGTGGTATGATATCTATGATGGTACGGTCGCAGTTTGGACGCTTTATATTTACTTTCCTCATCGTACTCTCTTTGCTCCTTCCCCTCGGTGCTGAAGAAGGTAATCAGCCGCCGGCCGAAGGTGGCGGAGGGGGTGTTCAGCCGCCACTTAAGGTGACCGACGAAAATGTGTTTCGCGGACAAGATCACTCAACAACCATTACCATCCTCAACCCACTTGATGGGTTGGGACAATCTTCAACAGAAGGTGGGCTCGTTGAGGCGATTGCCCTCTCCGACGGCTCTTTTGGAGTTGTGATGAACCCTTCCTTTAGTCTCGGCCCGTTTTCAGCGCGCCTTGCTTTAACATTGAAGGGAAAGCTCACGATGGACCCCCTCAATTTCAATCTCGATTTCACTGACTGGATCGCCCCCGAACGTCAAGAGGAGGAGGATGTTTGGCAGTACTCCCTTTCCGTCGCCCGTCACTACAGCCGCTTCATCCAAGCATTCCAGTTTGGCAACCCTTTTGACCCGGTCTTTATCCGCTACGGCAAGCTCTTGGGTTCGACGCTTGGAGACGGTGCATTGATCAGCGGATATGTCGATCGCTCGGTGGGACTTCTTACCGCCAAACCCGGTTTGACGGTGATGATCGATGGTTCCCCGGTTACCGGTGTTTCCAGTGGATTCCACTTCCTTGTTGATGACCTCATCGAGCCAAAGATGAGTGCGTGGCGGATCTACTCCGCTCCCTTTGAAAAGGAAGCCTACCTTCCCGCCCTTCAACTTGGGCTCTCCTATGCAACGGGAACTCGGTCGGTTGAGGAACGGGCGATCACTCGCCACTTCTTTGGTCTTGATTTCTCCTACCCACTCCTTGATAAAAAAATCATCAAAACCGATCTCTTCACCGATCTTCTTCTCCAAGGACTCGACAGCTCCGCCCCCGAACTTGGCATCGGTATTCGCAGCGGAATCAATGGACGGTTGGGTAAGTTGATCACGTATAACTTCTCATTCACTGCCCCGATCTTTGGGAAGTATTACGCCAGTTTCTTTACGAATGAATGGGCTCTTGAGCATGAGCAACAACTGATCCTTCCTCTCGGTTCCAACCGGCTTGAAGGCTCGATCGCTTTCGCTTGGCCCAAGCAGGAGATTTACTTTGGGGCCAAACTGGCCGGTGACGTAACCGCCGGAGTAGTAGAAAACCAGCGAATGTTTGCAAATCTTCGCTTTGACCACCTCCTCTTCAACGTTCTTTCTCTGGACTTGAGGTATGAAAAGCTTTATTCTAACGAAAAGGATGAAAGTTTTCTTAAAGGGCTGATGACACTAAACAATGTTGATATCCAAGCATTGGCGATTATTAAGTTTAAGCCATATGTTATTTCGCTTGGGGTCACTTTGGCCTATGATGAGGAAGCTCGCCTAACATCGACCATTGACGCTGTAGTGAGGATTGTCCTCCTCTAACAAGCGTTTAGGAGCGAACATGAAACGACTAGAGACCTTGATCATCGTAATCTTACTTACCCTCATCGTACCATTGAGCCTTTTTGCTCAGGAGTATGTAAGTGTCGTCGAAGGAGATCCCTCCTCCTTCCGTCTCTACGAACCGAATGGGCGACCGATCGATCTCACTACGATTGATATCAACGCCATTGAACTCGGTACCATCCTCGTAAGCGGCAGTGACTCGATCATCTTAGAAACAAGCCGGGGGGATATCAAACTTTACCCGGATTCGATTCTCATCCTGGATGAGATCACCTCCGACAGCACTACCCTTTTGTTAATCGATGGTTCGATTACCGTAAAAACCGAAGGTGCTCTGTCTGTGATTACTCCGGCAACACTCTACGAGTTGGAAGAGAGCGGTGAGGTGTATATTACCTCGACAAAGGAGGAGGAACGAGCTCGTTCCTTCGACGCTCCGCTTCGAACCACCAACCTCATCACCTACAAAGTTACTACGATCAATCCAATGCAAGAGCTCGAGCTTTCCAATCCTGCCTTAGCCAAGCGAAACCTCTCCCCCATTGAAGCCACCCTCGGGCGAGTGGTAAAGCCGATCGTTACCAAAGAGATCGTGGAACCAACCGAGGTCGAGGAGCTCATTGTAGAAGAGGAAAAACCAGTGATTCGGGTTCCTTCCCGAGTAGGCGACGTTCATTGGTCGATGGCCTTTGAATATGCCGAAGAGACAGTTGTACCAGAAGAAGACGGAACGGAGATCGCTGAGGTTGAAGAGCTTGTTGGAGAAGAGGAACCTCTTATCACCCTTCCTGCTCCACCGGCGATCCAGCGCGTCCGGGTTGAGGAGGTTAAAGTAGTCGCTCCTCAAAGCAATACCACCACCACGCAACGGACTCTCCGTGATCTTGATGAAGGAAAAGCCGTCAGCAAAGGCAGCTATGGCATCGAAGCCGGCTATAAATTGACCTTCCCCCTGGAAGGGCCCTCCTACTGGCCGAACCACCACCTTGAAGTAAAACCGTTTGTCTCCTACAACTCCTTCGCCCTGAGGCTCAAAGCACAAGTTGAAACGGATTCATTCACCAGCTTTGATACAAACTTCCTCACTATTGATCCCTCCGCTCTTGGAATCACCTCCTATATCTTCGAAATTATCGATTACCTTAAGGTCGGTTACTCAACCAGTCCCTTCTACTTGTTGATCGAAGAAGGCGGATATCCGGGCACCCAGCTTGCTCCCTTTATTGCCCCCACCTTCCCATCCGGGAAGATGTCGATCTATAACTCAATCTCGATCGGTGGCTTTAGCTTGACCACAAGCTTTGATGACCTTCGCTTCACCAACATCTTGAACAACAGCGGCAGTCAGCTTGCATCGACGGTCTTTGCGTATACGTTTGGCGGATCGTATCCGTTGAGTATCGCCCTTGGAACCTTGGCATTCTTTGAAGCGGAAAATTCGATCATCGCAACGACCAACCTCTTTCCGTTGCTTGAAATCTCCTTTCCGATCATCAACACCCGCCTGACCAAACTTTCCGCCTTGCTCTTGATGAGCAGCTACCTGCCGGTCTACCCCGAGGTCGAAGTTGATCAGTTCTTTGA
>CAYUHP010000043.1:0-14689 GCA_964444595.1 uncultured Sphaerochaeta sp.
CCGGGGAAGAGTTGCTTGTTGGTCATGGCAAGCTCAAACTCATACCCAAAGTCAGCAAGCGCTCGAACACCACGGACCATTACTCCCACGTTATGCTCTTTGGCAAAGTCAACAACCAGGCCGCTATGGGTAACCACATCGATGTTCGCATAGTTCTTGAGAATCTCTTTGAGCATTTCGTGGCGTTCTTCGGGGGAGAAAAGATATGACTTGTTTACGTTATCGGCGATGACAACATAGAGCCGATCATAGAGGCGAGCGCTACGTTCGATGATATCGAGGTGCCCGAGCGTTGGCGGATCGAAGGATCCGGGAAGCATTGCAGTACGAACATCACTCTTCACGCTTTCATCTCCTCTACATATTTCTTCATTGCGGCAAAGGATTCGGCACTCTCCCACTCAATCTTTTTAAGGAACGTAAGAGCACCTTCGCTATCTTTCTCAACGACGGCAAAGGTACCGCGTCCGACATAGCTGATTTTTTGCCCCTCTTTGGGTTGTTCTTTTTCATTCAGGGAGGCCAGGACACAATCGAAGTGACAGTATCCACCCTCGGGGTGAGTAAGCGCATTTGCGATCAAGGGAATCGGTTTTTCGCACATCACACACACCTCTTTCGGCTCAACAACTTTCTTTACCGGAAGCGGTGGCAAGGAAGAAATAAACTTCTTCTTGTTTGGTTGAACCTGGAGTTCTTGCTCGACGTTTTTCTGATTGCCTTTAGCTTTTCGATTCCGACGATTACCTCGTCGCCGATCACGTTTTGGCTTTTTTCCCTGATTATCCATGGCTCAAGCGTACTCTCTTTTACTCCAAACGACAAGCTAAGGGACAGCGCGAGCGCTGTCCCCTCTTTGTGATCAGTAAGAACTGCCTTAGGCGTTCTTTCTTCGGATAAGCTCTTTAACTTTCGCTTTCTTACCGACACGCTTGCGGATGTAGTAGAGTTTCGCTCTTCGAACTCGACCACGGCGAACTACTTCAACGCTCTCAACACGCGGTGAGTGCATTGGGAAAATTCGCTCGACACCAACGCCGTAAGAGATCTTTCGCACGGTAAAGGTTCGGCGAACACCGCCATTGTTCTTGGCAATTACCAATCCTTCAAATACCTGGATACGCTCGTTTGTGCCTTCGACGATTTTAAAGTTTACTTTTACGGTATCACCAACGGAGAAGTTTTCTGCATTCTCCTTAAGTTGTACTGACTCAACAGCTTTCATCACGTCCATTGTCTACGGTCCCCTTCGCCATATGTTCTTTCAATTCATTTACTTGTTTTCTGGAAACTACATCCAAAGGAGCTGTTTCCAAAAGATCGACTCGCCGCTCCATCGTCCGGTGCAGCTTCTGTTTTAGTCGCCATGATTCGATCTTCTCATGATGACCGCTCAATAATACATGAGGGACCTCTTTTGGGCAAGAGGGTTCGCTTCTTGTGTAATGCGGATATTCCAACAATCCATCACTGAAGCTCTCCTCATCAAGCGACTCGCTGCTGATCACCCCATCGATAAGACGAAAAAGGGAATCAACGATCACCATCGTGGCAACTTCTCCACTGGTAATCACATAGTCGCCGATCGAGATCTCATCATCTACATAGTTGTCGATGATTCGCTGATCAAGGCCCTCATAGTGCCCACAGATGAAGATCAGTTCCTTCTCTTCACTTAACTGTTGGGCAAGGTTTTGGTTCAGCAGGACTCCGGAGGGTGATGGATACACCACCCGCTTACCTGCTGTACCGATCTCTTCCAATGCTTTGGAAAGCGGATCGTATTTGAGTACCATCCCCGCTCCCCCGCCATAGGGAAGATCATCAACGCTCTTGTGCTTATCCGTGGCCCAAGAGCGAAAATCGATTAGCTTGTATGCTACCGTACCCTTCTCTACTGCACGCCGCATAATGGAAGAGGTAAAAAACCCCTCAAGCATCTCGGGAAAGAGGGTCAGTACGGTAATCGTCAGTCGAGGAGCCATGGTGCTAACAGCTCAATCGTCTTTGCTTCGAGGTCGACTGCTCCGGTAAACTCATGGAGAAACGGAACCAAGAAGCGCTTGGAATCGCCTCTTTGGGCTTCCAGCAACAATCCTTGAGGACCATCCATCACACTGATGACTGAAGCAAGAACTTCGCCTCCATTCACCAGAGAGCACCCGATTAAATCAGCGGTATAATACTCACCCTCGTTAAGCGGCGTGGCAAACTTCCGATCCACCATAACTCGAGCCCCGACAAGCGCTTGAGCCTCCTCCGAAGAGTCATACCCCTCAAACTTCATCAAAACACTTTTACCGTCGGAACGCACATATTCGACGGTAAGATGCAAAACCTTACCGTCTTTATGGGAAGCAACGATCGTTTTGAGTTTTTTGAGGTAATCGGACTCATCGTTGTTGGGGAAGATTCGCACCTCACCCTCGTACCCGAAGGTTCGCCCGATTGTAGCTGTGGCGATGAGGTGATCCATCTTAGTCGAGGATCTCCAACACCGCCCGTTTTCCGTCTCGGGTAGCGGAAGCACTGAGAATCGTTCTGATCGCCTTAGCGATCCGACCCTGCTTTCCGATGACCTTACCGACATCTTCACTTGCGACGCGGAGTTCCAAAATCGTGGACTTTTCGCCCTCGACTACGTTAATCTCCACTTCATCGGGAAGGTCGACAAGCGACTTTACGATATATTCAACTAGATCTTTTTCCACACTGTGCTCCTAGGACTTAGTCCTGAGCCTTGCGATTCACCTGCACGCCGCTCTTATTGAGCAAATTGCGAACCGTATCGCTCGGCTGGGCGCCCTTTAGCAACCATTCCTTGACGCGGTCTTCTTTGATCACCAACTGCTCATCCTTGTTTGCAAGGGGGTGATAGTGTCCAACTTCCTCGATTGCGCGACCTTGGCGCTTCTCGCGGGAGTCGATCACTACAATTCGGTAGTCCGGTCGTTTTTTTGATCCAAACCTCTTCAGTCTCATGCTCACCATCGTGACAATTCCTCCATGATATACAACTACAGACCCATCTGTTTTAACATTTCAGCCTGGTATTTCTTATTTCGTGTCATCTTCCTCATCAACAGGCGTGACTTTTCAAACTTTTTAATCAAGCGATTTACATCGCTGACGTGCGTCCCACTGCCCTTGGCGATCCTCCGGCGGCGAGTCGGTCCAAGTATACGGTAATTTTCTCGTTCAGCATAGGTCATCGAACGAATGATTGCCTTCTCTCGTTCATTTTCTTCCGTGTCGATATCGTCTTCGCTGATCTGACCCTTCATTCCCGGAATCATCTCCAACATCGCTTCAAGACCGCCCATCTTCTTCATCGACTCCAGCTGCTCAAGATAATCTTGAAGATCGAAGGTGTTCTTCGCCATCTTCTCCTGCATCTTAAGCGCCTGTTCCTCGTCAAACACCTCTTGGGCTTTTTCGACCAAGGAAACAATGTCACCCATCCCAAGGATCCGGGATGCGTATCGATCGGCATAGAACGGCTCTAAGTCTTCGACCTTCTCGCCGACACCGATGAACTTAATCGGCTTGCCGACAACTGAGCGCAAGGACAAGGCGGCACCACCGCGGGTATCACTGTCAAACTTGGTAAGGACCACGCCGCTGATTCCGACGTGCTCTTCAAACTCCTTGGCGATCGTGACCGCACTTTGACCAGTCATCGCATCGGCAACGAAGAGGGTTTCCTCCGGCTTCAGTACATCCCGGACGTTGGTGATTTCGGCCATGAGCACATCATCGAGGTGCATTCGACCGCTGGTATCAACAATAAGGGTATTAAACTGTTCTTTCTTTGCTTTAGCGAACGCGGCTTTGGCAACTTTGGCGGGGTTCTTCTCCCCTTCGAGGACAAACACCTCAACGCCGATCGCTTCTCCGAGTACTTGAAGCTGTAAGATCGCCGCGGGGCGAACTAAGTCAGCGGCAACGAGTAATACTCGGCGACCCTCTTTCTTTAAGCGAAGAGCTAACTTGGCACTGGTGGTTGTTTTTCCCGAGCCTTGAAGGCCCATCATAAGAATGGAGGAAGGAGTATCCGGTCCCTTAAGATTCAGGGTTTGGTTCTCCTCATCACCGAGGAGATTCACCATCTTGTCATAGACGATCTTTACAAACTGATCGCCCGGATCAACCGCCTGCAGAACCTTTTCGCCAAGCGCTTCCTCCATCGTTGAGTTGATGAACCGGCGGACTACTCGAATATTGACGTCCGCATCCAACAGCGCCACCTTAATCTCTTCGACGGCGTCTTGGATGTTCTTTTCACTGATTTTGGATTTGCCAGCGACCGATCGCATGATCGAGCTGAACGTATTACTTATTGAATCAAACATTGTTTTCGTACTCTTTCACTCAAATTGACCTTATACCCCACACCAACAAAGCCTGTCAAGAAGCGGTTAACTGATGAGCGCGCCGTCTGCATTGAAATCAACAGCTTGCGCATCGTCGTTGAGAATGACTGGCTCCCCTTCCAAGGTATCAAGCCGATAGCTAACCATCGTCGAAACACCCGGCTCCATTTGGGTAACTCCCAAGAGGGTCGTAGATCCCATAACGGTGTGCTTGTTGTGGGTTACGATGATAAACTGACTCTTTTGGGCAAACTCCTCCAATACCGAAAGAAAGTATCCAATATTTCGATCATCGAGGGCCGCATCGATCTCATCGAGGACGGTGAACGGGGACGGCTTTACGCTATAGGTGGCAAAGAGCAGCGCAACGGCGGTCATCGACCGCTCCCCTCCGCTGAGCAGCGTCAGGTGAGTCAACTTCTTCCCCGGCGGTTGGGCAAGGATATCAATTCCGCTTTCAAGGATGTTCTCGGGATCGACCAACGTGAGTTCCGCTCTTCCGCCGCCGAAGAGGCGCCGGAACATCGCCTGGAAGTTGGAAGAGATCTCCTTGTACGTAGCCATAAACAACTCTTCACTGCGTGTTTTGATCTCAGTGATGACGCTGTCTAAGTCGGCTTTTGCCTTGGCCAAGTCATCCAACTGTTTGGTGAGGAAGTCGTACTGCTCTTTGATCTCAATAAACTCTTGCTCCGCCATCTGGTTGATGTAGCCCATCCCGTCAACTCGTTTTTTTACCTCTTCTAAGCGGGCTCGGAGAACCGGACTGTCATCCAGTTCCTCCTCTTCTAAGCGGTGTTCAAACTCCTTGAGGCTCTTTCCATAGCTATCAAAGAAGTTGGTATATAAAGAGGTAATCTGTTCTTCGAGGTTTTGAGCGTGCAGCTCGGCTTTTTCTCGTTCACTGCGCAAGTTTTGAATCGCATTAAAGGTGTCTTCCTTCTCACCTTCGCGGTTTTCAATCAACCTGCTCTGTTCATCAATTCGAGTGGCAAGGCCCTCCAGATCATTGCTTAACTGAGCGATCCGAGTTTTAATCTCTTTTACTTCCGCTTCGGTCGAACGGATATCCTCTTGCGTTTCATAGATCCGCTCTTGGGCATTTGCGGCTGCCGCAAGAGCATCTTTGTGTTCAAACTCGCGTTCGGTAATCGTTGTTTTAAGGTTTGCGATCCACTCTTGAGCCGATTCCCGATTGCTTCGGAGTTGGCCCAACGCAGTGCGGTGTTCACTGATCGCATCCTGAAAGAGGGCCATCTGATCTTGGAGGCGGATATTCTCCTCGCGTAAGTAGGCGACTTGCTCCCGGTTCCGGGCGATCTCTTTTCGCTTCTGAAGGATTGCGTTATCCAACTCTTGCTTCTTGGCGATCGTCCCTTCAGGGGCGATTAACTCATCGAGGAAGGAAGCTTGCGTTCCTTCGTAGGAAGTGAAGTGATCGGCCAAGGAGTGTAAACTGTTGTGTAACGTGGTAAAGAACTCATTTTGTCGGTCGAAGAGGGTTTCCACGGAAAGGTCGGCGGTTTTGAGCTTAGTGAGAAACTCCCGCTCTTTGTTGATCGATTGCTTGATATGTTCCAACTCGGCAAGCAGAATGCTTCGCGCTTCATCGCGGGCTTTGGTGGTGTAACCACTACTTCGGAGCTGCTCTTCAAGTTGAATGACGATTACGTCACTGAGTTCTTTTACTTCAAGGGTGAGGCTATCAACCTCCTCTTCAAGGCGGGTGTTTATCTCTTCAAACTCATCGATCTTATTGAAGTGATTCTCGATCGTCTTTCGGTTCTTCCCCAACGAGGCCTGAAAGCCTTCCAACTCCGTTTCAATGGAACCAATTCGTCCTTCGATCGTGTTAATGTATTCGCTTCGCTCAGCGATATTCGCTTGATCACGGTCGATCTGGGCTTTAATTCCTTCGCCCCGATTTTTCGCACTCTCCTGTTGGCTTAAGAAGTCTCGGTAGCGAACCGTCAAGAGATCGAGCTTTTCGCTTCGCCCCTTGGTTGCCTCATCGAGGCGCTGAAGTTCCGTTTGGATTTCAATGCGAGAGGAACCGAGAGTTCGCAGTTGCTCGCGTAGCTCATTCAAACTCTCATCAAAGCCATCCAGCTCCGCTCGCTTTGCTTGATATTGCTGAGAAAAGGTTCGTTCTTGCTCCAGGCGCATCTCTCGAAGTTTTGAATAGCTGACCAATGTTGAAAGCTGAATGTCTACTTCCAAGGTGAACTGCTCTTTTCTCAATTCACGGTAGTTTTTTGCCTTCTCCGCTTGGCTCTTCTTTGTATCGTAGTTTCGCTTTACTTCTTTGAGGATCGTTTCAACTTGGGCGATATTCTCATCGGTTCGCTCCAACTTGCGCTCCGCTTCTAAGCTTTGCACTTTGTAGCGACTGATCCCGGCTGCTTCTTCGAAGATGTAGCGGCGATCTTCCGGTCGAGAAGAGAGGATCTGGTCGATCTTCCCCTGCTCTAAGATTGAGTACGCGCTCTTTCCCACACCGGTATCAAAGAAGAGTTCGCGGATATCCATCAAACGAGCTCGGTTGCGGTTGATATAGTATTCACTTTCACCGGTTCGAAAGATCCTTCGTTTGATCTCCACTTCCGGTTCATCGATTGGGAGGTCTCCGTTCTCATTGGAGAGAACAAGGGAAACTTCAGCAACTTGCAAGGGTTTACGGAGGTCGGTTCCGTTGAAGATTACGTCTTCCATCTTCGAGGCGCGCAAGGTTTTCGTCGATTGTTCGCCCAAAACCCATTTAATTGCGTCAACGATATTGGACTTACCACAGCCGTTCGGGCCCAAGAGACTGGTGATTCCATCGGAGAATTGAAGTTTTACTCGATCTGGAAATGATTTAAATCCATAGAGTTCAAGTGATTTTAGAAACAACGCACACCCTCTTCTTGCTTGACGATATCTGTGAGCGATTATAGCATACCAACGTGTGGAGGTAATAGAGGGATGAGGCAAATCTGTGGAGTCGATGAAGCGGGACGCGGAGCCTTAGCCGGTCCGGTTGTAGCGGCTGCGGTAGTTTTAAGCGATGATTTCCCCACCCACCTTCTCAAAGACTCAAAGAAACTGAGTCCAAAAAAGCGAAGTGGCCTTGAGTTCCTCATCAAAGAGCACGCTCTTTTTTGGAGTGTAGCAGAGATCTCTCCACAAATTATTGATGAGATAAATATCCTGCAAGCTACGATGATGGCGATGCAACAGGCTGTTGGAAAAATACAAGAACACCATTTAATCATCAAAGCCCTAATCGATGGGAATCGGTGCCCCGAGCTCTCCTGTGAAGCAGAAGCTGTAATCAAAGGTGATGATCTCATCCCTGAAATTATGGCCGCTTCGATCCTCGCCAAAGTAGCGCGGGATCGAATCATGGTTGCCTATGATATAGAGTGGCCACACTATCGCTTTGCTCAGAATAAAGGATATCCAACCAAGACACACAAAGAGGCCCTCAGAACCTTCGGGCCTTCTTCAATTCATCGCTTAAGTTTTACCTATTAACGAGTATTTTGTTTAATGAAGTCAAGGGACTTCTGAAGTTCCTTCAAGAACTCACCCAAGTCTTCTTCATAGACGATGATCGATTGGCGAATGAAGCGGTCACTATCAGGCAAGCCTTTCGATTCGACGATATTCAAAAAGATATCGCCTCGAACATTCTCTTTAACATTGAAAAAATACGTCCGCTCGTTTTTCACAAGCCTTGTTGAAAACACTTCCCCGCGTTGACCCACGCTCATACCCTCGCTTCGATTGAATAAATCTATCTCTCTTGTACCAATCTTTACTACTCAGTGTCAACCAACTCAAAAATCCACCCAGTTGAAAATAAGAAATATGACAGAATAGGAACACAAAATGTACCCATCTCAAATTGAAAAATATGACCGAATGGAATGTATTGAATGAGTTGGATAGGGTATAATTCCCTTAGGGTACTTGACGAAAATTCAACGATACACTATAAAAATAGTCGGTTGCTGCGCCTTTCGTATAATGGTATTACCTCAGCCTTCCAAGCTGAAGAAGCGGGTTCGACTCCCGTAGGGCGCTCTATGAGAGGCACTCCCAACGGGGTGCCTCTTCTCGTTTTGAGGAGGGAGCATGCAAGAACGCTACGCCGAACTTATTATCTCAATTCAACTGCGCCTCAGCGTGGGCGATAATCTTACGATCAACACCAACGCTCGAACGATGAACTTTGCTCGCCTCTTTGCCAAGAAAGCAGTCGAAGTAACTAAGCTGCCGGCAACGATCGTTGAAACATCCCTGGGCCAAGTACTGCAAACCTACCCGATCGATCCAATTGAAAAAGGTCTTATGCGCCCCGAGGTAAAAACCTCCGTTCTTGCCCACATCGTTGACTTGGATGAGTTTCCCTACGCCGAAGATGAAGATTGGAATGAACCACCTCATGAAGTACGAACGCTCGCCCACTACGGACACCTCGCTGATCCCGTCTTCTTGGATCGAAGGATCTCGATTCCTTGGGCAAACATCCCCTTTCCGGGAACCGCGTGGGCAGCAAGCCTCCTGGGTCACCTCGTAACAATCGAAGAGATGTGGGAGCTCTTTGGAACACTGATGCGCCTAGGAGAAGATTGGTCACCTACCTATTGGGCGGAACAGGCAAATCTTCTTACCTATCGTGAGAAGATCCTCAACACCTATCCAAGCCTCTCAATTTCCCTCCAAGGCTCAGAAACGGAGTTAGTCGGAAAGCAAGCTGCCCATACAAAGTGGATCAGCGGAGTCTTTCGCCTCGCTTCAGGCAGGGAGTATATCCCCCTTCTACCAACCCAATCGGTCCACACCTCCTTTGCTCTTGGTTCGGTAAACGGAAAGGTCGTAAGCGCTTCATCCTTTAACCTCTTTGGCGAAGCAGTTGAAGAGGCCGCATTTACGATTAAAGAGGGAAAGGTCGTCGATTACTCCGCCAAAAGAGGCAAAGAACTGCTTGATCAGTACTTTGCAGTTGATGAGGGAGCCCGGGTAGTAAGCGGAATTAGCTTGGCTGATTCCAACACCTTAGAGTGCCGTTACTTAAAGGGCCTGACCCACCCCCACTACAAAAAAGAGTGTATTTCGCTTCTTCATCTTGGAGGGGTATTGGTCGACACCATTATCATGGGAGCGGAAGAAGAGGTCCTCGCAGGGTTGGCTCAATCCCTCGCCCACTTGGAGATTCCCTTACAGGGCGATATTACCGTCAAAATCGAAGAGCCCGATGGCTCGATACACGCAATGATTGAAGAGGGGTCATTTACCCTCTAGGAGGAAGAAAACAATGAATGAACGAGATGTCGAGCGCTATGCCGAATTGATCATCACCAAAGGGATCAACCTACAGAAGAACAAAGCGGTACTCATCACCAGCGGCGTTGGGACCTATTACTTTGCCCGTGCTCTGGGTAAGGCAGCGTACCGCTTGGGTGCTTCATACGTGCAGATCTTAACGGATGATTTGGACTTACTCTCGGCTCGCCTAGAAGCGCAGAATGAAGAGGAAGTTCAATATGTTCCCGCCTACATCAAAGCGTTGGACTATGAGTTCATCAGCGAAGGATGGTCCTTTATCCGCGTCGATTCCACCGAAGAGCGGCTTGATCATGGTCCGCTTGACCCGACTAAGAACCAGCTTGCCTCCTCCGCCCGTCAGAAGGTCTCTGTTGCCCGTTCCAAAGCCCTGATGCGTCATCAGCTGCCGTGGTGCGTTTGTGTCGCCCCCGGGCCGCTGTGGGCCAAACAAGTCCTCGGTGAAGACGCCACAACACAAGATCTCTTTGACGTGCTTAAACCAATCCTTCTCTTGGACAAAGAGGATGCCCCCTCTGCTTGGGATGAGAAAGATAGGATGCTTTCTAAGCGGATGGAGTTTATCAACAACCTCGATCTCAAAGCGCTTCACTTTACAAGTCCTCGAACCGACCTTACGATTGGGTTCCGAAAAGAAGCCCGCTTTGTCGGTGGCTCGGAGGAACTACCCTCCGGCAAACGATTCTTTGCAAACCTGCCCACCGAAGAGATCTTCTCCACACCCGACCGGATGGAGGTTGAGGGATATGTAACAACGACCCGACCGGTGTCGGTGTTAAACACCCCCACCGAAGAGGTTCGGCTTGTCTTCAAAGAGGGAAAGGTTGTTGAGTATTCCGCCAAAGTAGGCCAAGAAGCACTGGATCGATTCTTTGAGATCGATGAAGGGACGAAGCGAATCGGTGAAGTTGCCTTGGTTGATGAATCGAGTCCGATCGCTCAAAGCGGTTTGATCTTCCACTCGATCCTGCTCGATGAGAATGCTTCGTGTCACCTCGCCCTTGGCGAAGGATACCCGATCTGTCTGACCAACGGCTCAAAGCTTTCAACGGAAGAAGAGCTGCACGAAGCGGGGTGTAACACCAGCTTAGCTCACGTTGACTTTATGGTTGGTTCACCTGATATGCAGATTGATGCAATTCTCCATGACGGCTCTCGAGTGCCGATCATGGTCGACGGTCACTTTAGTTTAAATCACTGATCAGTCGTAACCCATCAAGGGTGTGCATCGGCACCACTTGATTGATTCGCCCGACAAGGGGGCTGAGCGTTCGCGAAAGGCCCCCGGTGGCGATCACATACAACTCCTCACCGATCTCCTCTTCCGTTAGTTCAATTATCGATTTAACCAAACCGGCGTACCCGAACATGATTCCGCTGTTGATCGAGTCTTGGCTCGTTCGCCCGATCACCGAAGGCGGAGTTTTAAGTTCGACTTGCGGTAATTGAGCAGTCGATCCAAAGAGTGAGTTCACCGCCGTAACCAACCCCGGGGCAATGGAAACACCGAGGACAGCACCTTCGCTGTTGACGGTGGAGAACGTCAATGCGGTTCCGAAGTCGATCACCATCACGCTTCGATCCGGGTGGACGTAGTGCGCTTGAGCAAGGTTGGCCAAAAGGTCGGCACCGAGTTCCTTGGGAATCGTTTCTTGGATTAAATTGCTGTTAACTGAGTGGGAGACCATCAACGGCTGAATGGAAAAGAGGTTGTAGATATTCTTGGCGATCGCCCTCGTTAGGTTGGGAACAACGCTGCTGATCACCGCTTTGGTGATATCGTGGCGGCTGATCTTAGCGTTGTTCATCAATGCCTCAAGGACGACAAAGTACTCGTCGGTAGTTTTCTTCTGGTCACTATGGATTCGAAAGGAGTGAAGCCACTCCTTTCCATTGTGCACCGCCACAACGATGTGGCTATTTCCGATATCAACCGCTACCAACATATCTTCTTCCTTAAAGAGCCAGGGCGTTTTTCGTTCCCCCGTAGAGTTCGGCGCGAAGCGCCTTGATACCTTCGTCTTTAAAATACTCTTCGAAGCTCATCATCCTGTCAATCACTCCACCGGGAGTGAATTCGATGATTCGGTTCGCCACCGATTCAACAAATTGGTGGTCATGACTATTAAAGAGAATATTTCCGGTAAACTCAATCAGACCGTTGTTCAAGGCAGTAATCGCTTCAAGGTCCAAGTGACTGGTCGGCTCATCGAAGATCAAGACGTTGGAGCCTTCCAACATCATCTTGGCAAGGAGACAGCGAACCTTCTCCCCTCCGCTTAAGACGGTGAGGTCCTTCAGCGCTTCATCACCGCTGAAGAGCATTCGCCCTAAGAAGGAGCGCACATAGGTTTCATCTTGGTCAGGGCTGTACTGCCTGAGCCAATCGACGATTGCAATGTGTTCCTCAAAGAGGTGGTTATTGTTCTTGGGGAAGTAAGAAAGACTCGTCGTTACGCCCCAGGTGTAACTGCCGCTGTCCTGTTTGTCATTCCCGCTGAGGATCTCAAAGAGGGCACTTTTAGCGGCGTGGTTCGGTCCGACAAATGCAATCTTATCTCCGGCATTCAAATGAAGGGAGAATGTATCAAGTAAGGCTTCACCTTCAATGCTCTTTGTCAATGAATCGATGTCAAGGATATTTCGGCCCACTTCGCGGTTGGGCTTAAACGCAACGTAGGGGAAACGACGGCTTGAGGGTCGGATATCATCGATCGTCAGTTTGTCGATGAGCTTCTTACGACTGGTCGCCTGGCGAGCTTTGGCTACGTTGGAGCTAAAGCGGTAGATGAACTCCTTCAACTCGGCGATCTTCTCCTCCCGCCGGCGCTTCTCATCGCGCTGCTGCTTAGCGGCAAGTTGGCTGGAGAGATACCAGAAGTCGTAATTTCCAACGTAGAGTTGAATTTTACCAAAGTCGATATCGGCAACGTGGGTACAGACAGTGTTCAAAAAGTGTCGGTCGTGCGAAACAACGATGACGGTGTTATCAAAGTTGGAGAGGAAATCCTCCAACCAGTGAATCGACTCCAAGTCCAAGTGGTTGGTCGGTTCGTCCAACAGAAGGATGTCGGGGTTTCCAAACAACGCTTGGGCGAGCAGTGCTCGGACCTTGATCGAGTCTTCAACTTCGGCCATCGGCTTTTCATGCAGCGCATCGGCGATACCAAGACCGCTGAGCAGCTGAGCAGCTTCGCTTTCCGCTTCCCATCCGCCAAGTTCGGCAAAGTCGCCCTCGAGCTCCGCCGCCCGAAGTCCATCCTCTTCCGTAAAGTCATCTTTGGCGTAGATCTCATCCCGTTCCTTCATGATCGAGTAGAGTTTCGCATACCCCATGATGACCGTTTCTAAGAGCGTATATTCATTAAAAGCAAAGTGATCTTGCCTGAGGGTTGCGAGCCGCTGGCCGGGAGTAATAATCACTTGGCCGGTATCCGCTTCGATCTCACCGCTGAGAATCTTCAAAAATGTTGATTTGCCCGCCCCATTCGCCCCGATGATGCCATAACAGTTACCGGGGGTAAATTTAATATCTACTTCTTTGAAGAGAATCTGGGTGCCGTAGGACAGGCCTATGTTGGATGCTGTAATCATCGATACTTCCTCTATCGTCAAAACAGGGCAACCGGTGGTTGCCCTGCTTCACACTTTTAGTTCCTAGGGGAATCGAACCCCTATTTGAAGACTGAGAATCTCCCGTCCTAACCGTTAGACGAAGGAACCGATCGCTGGGATGGAGGGATTCGAACCCCCAAAGGCAGAACCAGAATCTGCAGTGTTACCATTACACTACATCCCATTTCTAAAATCCTTCGGTAGGATACGAAAATCCTCAATCCTTTGTCAACCACTGTGAGAGTGGGACAACTAAGTCAACTCTACCCTCCAAGTGAGGTCTTTGTCAAAGGTCACGCGCGTTCGATAGAGATTTGTCGGCCAGATTTCCTGTAAGCGCGGATCATCGATCTCCAAGCGTTCGACGACGCTCTCGATCGCGCCCTCCAAGGAAATTTTCCATGTACCACATTGAAGATCAAAATCTTGGCTTCGTGGTCGGTCGACACTCATGAGGGTAAGCTCGGGCACCCGTGAGCCCGCCACCACCTCGGTTACCGTCACACTTTTTTCATTGATCGTTACCCGTCTGAGGTAACTGACCAACTCTGAGGTTTTTGGATACGCATCTTTGAGCTCAAGAACGATCTTTTTATGATCGACATACAAGAGCTTTGCTTTGAAAGCACTTCCCGCTTCCTGGCTAACCGGGGGGAAGTTAACCACGTTGTGGTAATCACTTTGCATCGTCCAAATCGTATAGCGCTGCTCACTAAACGTTGTACGCGTGTACGTCCCCACTCCGACATCGATCAAAAGCGGTATTTTCCCGGCATATAGGATAAGAGAGCCGGTATCATTGTGGTTATGACTGTCGTCGTTGTAACCGCCTTTTACCGCCAAGGTGAACGGACCGCGGCGATAGAGGGCTAAGCCCACACTGGGGTACCAGACAAAGGGAGGTTTGGGTTGTTCTTTAGGTAACGCACCCGTGGTAAGTTCTTCGTGGTACGCAAGGGCCAATACCCGGTAGAAGAGGTTGTAATCGTTGTCCATCTTTGCAAAGGGGTTAGAGCGATAGTCCAAGAGAGCTTGGCGCATTAAAACAGGGTTCTTTACCTCTTTTCCAAAGAGGTACTCGCGAACGCCAAGTTTGCCCGCTTTTGGCGAAGAATCGGCAAAGTTGATGTACAGGTCATCTTCAATGTGAACGTTCATAATATAGGCGGCGATGTTTTGAATCTTTTTTTGAGAAAAGATCCGCTCAAAGCCAACTCCGGTCCCCTCACTCAGGATGTGCAAAGATCCCCAGAGGCACACTCCGGCGTGGTGCCAGTAACTCGGTCCCTCATCACAGCAACCATCTTCCCCATATTGACCTAACCACGCTTCAAGGCTTTTGGTACTTTTGGTAACAACCGCTTGGAGAT
>CAYUHP010000044.1:0-14633 GCA_964444595.1 uncultured Sphaerochaeta sp.
CCATCGGCGTGGAGGGTTTCCATCATCTCGCGAACCAAGGCGGTAAGCGGAAGCGGACTTCCGGTTCCGTGGCCTGTATCAAGGGCGTTGGCCAGGTCCTTGATGTGCAGATCAATCTTAAAGCCAGGGGCAAAGTTTGACTCGATCATCATCGGAGCTTTTGCGTTGAGAACCGTCGAGCCGGCTAAGCCACCCTTGATCGCATCAAAGACCAAAGAGGGATCGACTCCCGCTTTTCGAACGAGGGTGAACGCTTCACTTACTGCGGCGATATTCAACGCAACAATAATCTGGTTGGCAAGCTTTGTGGTATTCCCTGCTCCAATCGGTCCACAGTGAACGGCAGAAGAGCCCATCGTAAGGAGGACATCCTTCACTTCTTCAAAGAGCTTTTCATCTCCACCGACCATGATCGCCAATGATCCATCGATCGCCTTCGGCTCTCCTCCGGAGACTGGAGCATCGAGCATGCGAACACCCTTGGCGGCACACGCTTTTTCGACCTCTTGGCTTGCAAGCGGGGCGATTGAAGACATATCAACGATGATCAAGCCTTCTTTTGCTCCGGCGAGAACTCCATCCTCACCAAGGATAACGGTTTTTACGTGCGGTGAGTTCGGAAGCATTGTAATGACAAGGGGAACTTGACGAGCGACATCCGCTGAAGAATGAGCAGCAACTGCTCCGGCTTTAACTACATCTTCAACGTTTGCCTGATTCACGTCGTAACACACAACTTCATGACCGGCTTTCATCAGGTTTTTAGCCATTGGCTTACCCATAATTCCCAGTCCAACAAATCCTATTTTCATGACACACTCCTCTTAAAGTATTTACGTAAAACTATGGAAGCTTGTTCCACTAAGTCTAATCTTTCGTTTCTAGGGTACGTCAACAACAAGGTATTGTCAATTGAAATTATAAATAACTAGGGCAAAGCACCATCAATATCTAATAGTGTTTGATTTTTATAATCTATTTATATGAGTCTATAACACAGGGCCACCTCTCGGTGGCCCTGAATCATTTGTTGTGAGTAATGCTTAGAGTACGCGGAACGCATCCCGGCCGGCATACTGAGCGGTTTCGTCGAGGTAGTCCTCGATGCGCAGCAGCTGGTTGTACTTGGCAAGGCGGTCGCTTCGGCTCATCGAACCGGTCTTGATCTGCCCAGTCTCAAGGGCAACTACCAAGTCAGCGATGAAGTTGTCTTCCGTCTCACCGGAGCGGTGGGAAACAATTGCGGTGTAGCCGTTGCGCTTGGCAAGGTCGATCGCTTCGAAGGTCTCGGTCAGCGTACCGATCTGATTCACCTTGATCAGGATCGAGTTTGCAACGCCCTTCTCAAGACCCATCTTCAGCCGTTCGCTGTTGGTAACAAAGAGGTCGTCGCCGACAAGCTGAACTCGGTCGCCGATTCGGTCGGTAAGGAGTTTCCAGCCTTCCCAGTCATCCTCATCCATTCCATCTTCAATAGAGATGATCGGATAACGGTTACACCAGTCTTCCCACATATCAACCAACTGAGCACTGGTGAGCTTCTCACCGGTGGTCCACTTCAAGGTGTAGGTCTTTGACTTTGAGTCGTAGATCTCGCTGACTGCCGGGTCGAGGGCGATCATGAAGTCGCCTTCACGACCGGTGGTATAGCCGGCGTTCTTAATCGCTTCCATGATGACCTCAAGGGCCTCTTCGTTGGACTGCAGGTCCGGAGCAAAGCCACCCTCATCTCCAACGTTGGTGTTCAAACCCTTAGCGGAGAGAACTGCCTTCAACGCATGGAATACTTCGGCGGTCATTCTCAAACCTTCGCGGAAGGAGGAAGCACCAATCGGCATAACCATGAACTCTTGGAAATCAACTTTGTTGTCACTGTGGGCTCCGCCGTTGAGGATGTTGGCCATCGGAACGGGCAGAACATTGGCGTGATAGGCACCAAGATACTTGTACAAGGGCAGGCTCAGGTGGTCAGCTGCCGCACGGGCAACGGCCATTGAAACGCCTAAGATTGCGTTTGCACCAAGCTTGGCTTTGTTCGGGGTTCCATCGAGAGCGATCATCGATCGGTCGATACCGACTTGATCAAGGGCATCTAAGCCTTCCAGTTCGGGAGCAATGATGGTATTGACGTTGTCAACAGCTTTCAAAACACCCTTACCGAGGTAGCGGCTCTTGTCGCCGTCGCGAAGCTCCACGGCTTCGTGGACACCAGTTGACGCACCGGAGGGCACCGCAGCTCGGCCCATAGATCCATCTTCAAGGATGACATCTACTTCAACAGTGGGGTTTCCACGGGAATCCAGGATCTCTCTGGCTTCAATAAATTCAATAATACTCATCAAACTTCTCCTCTGTTTGTAATTCATTCACCCCTTCAGTTTCCTTTCTTTTGCCATACGTGTCAAGAACGCCAACCTTGCTTGGATGATAGCTGAACGCTATACTTAGCCCATGAGCATCTACAAGTTTCCCCCGCTTACCGACCTCCTGATCGACATGATTACCTTCTCGATGGAAAACCAAGGTACCGACAGTTACCTCGACCTCAAAGAGGGGGTTGTTATTACCTCTGATGAACTTAATTACTCCGATCAACCCGTTGACGAGGCGCGCCTGGTTTCCCTTCCCGAGTGGAGTAGTGCCGAAGGGTTTCAACTGATGGAGCGGTACGCCCAAGAGGTTCGCAACGAGGCGATGAGAGAGCGCCTCCTTGCTGCGCTCAATCGAGGCAAAGGGGTCTTTAGAGCGTTTAAAGATGTCCTTAGCGATGAACCGGCTCTGGAGCAGAAGTGGTACCTCTTCAAAGACCAGGAACTTCGCAAACACGTCATTCTCTGGTACCAAAAGGAGGTAGATTCCGCTGAACTGGCAACCCTCCCACCGGAGGATGAAGAGCTGTTTGAAGAGATCTTACTTGAAGACTTTACCTTTGAAGCGTGCGACGAGTTTGAAAAAGAAGAGATCCAGACCCTGGTGCAAACCCTGCTCTTGGAGATTGGAAAAACAAGCTCAGCGGGTCTCTTAATCGAGCAAGCCCTCAAAAAGAACGATCAAATCCGCACCCACCTCGCTCGAACCGCCACCGGCGAACTCGCCGGGGTAATCGTCTATACCCTTGCCGACGAAGCTACCGCCGAGATCCTCCTCTACGGAGTCGATCTGCGCTATCGCGGTCTGGGCCTCTTCCGCCTCCTCTTTGACGGCTTCAGTCGCCAGCTGGGTCGACTGAGAGTCAGTCGAATACTCTTTACGATTTTGGCCCAAGATGCAAAATTAAAAGAGTTCTTTATCCGCTATGGAGCGCATGAGATAACAACAACCTACGCGTTGACTACCCATGCGTGGAACAGCAACCACACAAACAGCGAAACTGCGTTTGTGTAAGCGAACGAATCGAGCTGAATCTCAATGATCACCTTCCTCTTAAACCTTGGCGGGGTTACGCTCTTCGTGGTACGATAAAATCGTTCCTTTCCTAACATATTGGAGGCATCAATGCTGTATTCAAAGATAGAAGATAAGAATGGGTTGACGATGGAGGCGACGAAGAGCGCCTTCATCGCTGGCCTGGCTAAACTTGGTAAGCGCGAGCGGGTGTTACTCATCCCGCCGGACATCACCCGAATCCATGGCTTGGGTGGCATGCTTGCCGTATGGGCAACCGAGTACTACGGCTCTGCCGTAAAACAGATCCTTCCCGCTTTAGGGACACACGTACCGATGAGCGCCGAAGAGATTCGGGTTATGTACCCGGGAGTCGATCCTGCGCTCTTTACCGTCCATGACTGGCGAAACGATATCGTTACTCTGGGAACCGTTCCTTCATCGTTCATTGAAAAGGTCAGTGAAGGAAAGCTCTCCTATGAGTGGAAAGCTCAGGTAAACAAAGCCCTCGTCGAAGGAGAGTTCGACTTAGTCCTCTCCCTCGGCCAAGTGGTCCCCCACGAAGTGATCGGGATGGCCAACTACAACAAGAACGTCTTCGTCGGCACCGGCGGAGCGGATGGAATCAATAAAAGCCACTACCTCGGAGCAGTGTACGGGATGGAGCGGATCATGGGTCGGACCGACTCGCCGGTCCGAGCAGTCTTGGACTACGCCGAAACCCACTTTGCTCAAAACATCCCCCTCGTATATGCCCTGACCGTCGTAGGTCGCGACCATGACGGAGCAATGAAGCCGATGGGCCTTTTTGTTGGCGATGATCGCACCTGTTACGAGGAAGCTGCCGCCCTTTCTTTGGCGGTTAACTTCACGATGGTCGAAGAGCCGCTTAAAAAGGTGGCCGTCTACCTCGATCCCGAGGAGTTCCGCACGACTTGGCTTGGAAACAAAGCGATCTACCGGACCCGGATGGCGATCGCCGATGACGGCGAGCTAATCGTCCTTGCCCCGGCAGTTGCCGGCTTCGGCGAAGATGAGCAGATCGATCACCTGATCCGTAAGTACGGCTACAAGGGTACTCCGATGGTCCTTGAGGCAGTCGAGAAGAACGATGATCTGAAAGACAACCTCTCGGCAGCAGCTCACTTGATCCACGGATCATCCGAAGGGCGCTTCACGATTCGCTACTGCCCAGGCAAACTGACGCAAGAGGAGATCGAGAACGCCGGCTATGAGTGGGGCGATCTCCAAGAGATGCTTAAGCACTACCCGATCGAGACCCTGAAGGATGGGTGGAACACCGATTCGACCGGTGAGCGCTTTTACTACATATCAAACCCCGCCATCGGCCTGTGGGCCCACAGCGGACGATTCAATGACTGACAACACCTTAAGGAGGGAGAACTATGATACTGAGCGATAAGAGCCTACAAAATACCCGTGAGTGGGAGGAGAAAGGTTATCGTCTGCCCAAATATGACCGGGCGGCAATGATCGAAGAAACGATCAAGAACCCAACGTGGGTCCACTTTGGCGGTGGAAATATCTTCCGCGCCTTTCTCGCCCGGCTCCAGCAAGAGTTGCTGAACCGCGGGGTAGTAAAGGGTGGGATCATCGTCGGTGGAAGTTACGACTACCAAGTCATCAAAGAAGTTTTCACCAAACAGGATGACCTTATCTTGGCCGTTACCCTTAAAAGCGACGGTTCGATCGACAAAGAGATCATCGCCTCGGTTGCCGCAGCAAAACCATGCGAACCGCTGTTTGTCGAAGATTGGGCCTTCTTCCAGAAGGCTTTTGCCAACCCCTCCCTTCAAATGGTGAGTTTCACGATCACGGAAAAGGCGTATGCAATTCGCTCAAACGACGGAAAGCTCTTTGAGCCGATCGCCAAAGATATCGTAGATGGCACCGCCACTCCCAAATCTTTCTTGGCGAAGTTAACAAGCCTCCTTTACCACCGCTACCAGCAAAACGGTGGGGGCCTCACCTTGGTGAGCATGGACAACTGCTCCGGCAACGGCGATCGGATCGCCGAGGCGGTAAAAACCGTAGCAAAAGGATGGGAGCAAAATGGTCATGTTCCCAAGGAGTTCTTGACCTACCTTGATGAACAAATTGCCTACCCCTGGACGATGATCGATAAGATCACCCCCCGACCCGATGCTAAGGTTGTTGAGATCCTCAAAAAGGATGGCTTTGAAAGCGGTGGCTTAATCGTAACCGACAACAACGCCCACATCTCCACCTTTGTAAATGCCGAGGAAGCGGAGTACTTGGTCATTGAAGATACCTTTAAGAACGGAAGACCACCCCTTGAGGAAGTAGGGGTCTACTTCACCGACCGAAAAACGGTCAACAACGTCGAGCGAATGAAGGTAACAACGTGCTTGAATCCGCTGCACACCGCCCTTGCAATCTACGGTTCAATTCTTGGCTTTACCCTGATCAGCGAAGAGATGAAAGATCCTCAGCTTCGAAAGCTGGTGGAGGGAATTGGATATGACGAAGGGATGCCCGTGGTCGTTCACCCCGAGATCCTCGATCCAAAAGAGTTCATCGATGAAGTACTGAACAAACGCTTCCCAAACCCCTTCATGCCGGATGCGCCGCAGCGGATCGCCACCGACACGAGCCAGAAGCTCGCGATTCGCTTCGGTGAAACGGTTAAGAGCTATATCGAACGGCCCGACCTTGATGTGAATGACCTTAAGCTAATTCCGTTAGTATATGCGGGTTGGATCCGCTATCTGATGGGAATCGACGATGAAGGAGCTGCGTTTACGCCAAGTTCCGATCCCCGACTTGAGGAAGCTCAAGCGTATGTGAAAGGGATTCAACTTGGGGACAAAGGCCCGTTCACTCAGTTAGATCGCCTCCTCAGCGATGCAACGATCTGGGGCGTCAACTTAATCGAAGTTGGACTCAGTGAGTTGGTCCTCTCCTACTTTGAACGACTGATCGAAGGCCCCGGCGCAGTTCGCCGTACCCTCATCGCTGTTGTCGGAGAGTAAGATGGCGAAAAGTCTGTCAACTCGCCTGTTCGTTGAGATCTTTTACTTTCTCTTCGGTACTGCCTTGGCGGGCTTTGCAATAGCCCTGTTCATCACCCCGGCGAAGATCGCCGGCGGTGGTGCCAGCGGAATCGGAACGATCATCTATCACCTTTTCGGTTTTGATACCGGTCTTGTGATGTTCGCCGTCAATATCCCGATCTTTATCACCGGGCTCCTTGTCTTTGGAAAGAGCTACGCATTTCGCGCCTTCCTCGGTGCGATGGTCCTGAGTATGTGGGTGAGTCTTTTTGGCCAAATCACCGCCTACCAAGGCCTTCTGCCCTATGTTGATCGCATGGACACCCTCCTTTCAGCGATCTTCGGCGGGGTGCTCGTTGGAGCGGGAATCGGGGTAGTGATGAAAAGCGGAGCGAACACCGGCGGGACAGATATCCTCGCTCAGATCATCAGCCACTTCACTCCCCTTCCTTTGGGTAACGCCCTCTTCATCGCCGATGCCTTGGTGATCGGAGCCGGGGCGGTAGTCTTCGGAATTGAACGGGGCCTCTTTGCGATCATCACCCTCTACCTCTCCGGTCAGACGGTAAACTATGTGGTAATGAGCATGGGTACTCGTTATGCAAAAACCGCCTACATCGTCAGTGAGCACTACCAACAGATCGGCGAACGAATCATTACCGAACTCCGCCACGGAGGGACGCTCATTCGGGGGACGGGAATCTACACCTCAAAGGAGCGAACGATGTTGATGGCGGTGGTGCATAACCAACAGATTGCTCAACTGACCCACATCGTTCATGAAGAGGATCCCAAGGCGTTCATGTTTGTCCATGAGACCTACCAAGCCCTCGGTGAGGGGTTTGTTCCGATGACAAGAATTACTACCAGCTCAGAACACAAACGCAAGAATCAGCGTCGTCCACAGAGCGGAAAAGCTGATTGAGATACTGCTCATCGAGCCTTCGACCTCTCCCAGCTCAAGTGCTTTACTCGTTCCCAGGGCGTGACTGGATGTTCCGATGCCCACTCCATGGGCAACCGGATCCTTGATCCCAAAGATCCTCCCTAGATACGGCGCGAGAATATTTCCTGCAAGGCCGGTAATGAGCGTCGAGGCAACGGTAATCGCCGGCACTCCGCCGTGCTGTTCCGTCAAAGCAACCGCCACGGCGGTGGTAACGCTCTTACTGGAAAGCGAGCGGATCATTACCTCATCCAAACCAAGGATTCTACTGAGGAGAATCGTTGATCCAATCGCCACGATTGAGCCGACCAACGTTCCCACACCGATCGGAAGCACATATGATTGCAACACACTGCGTTGGCGGTAGATTGAAAGGGCCAGTACTACGGTAACCGGAGGAAGGAAGAAGGTGATAAACGAACCACCAACTTCATAGGTTTCGAGGGGAATATCAAAGATGACGAGCACTGCGATGACGAGCATCATCGCGATGATCAACGGATTGGCCAAGGCAAACTTCGTTTTCTTGCTGATCCATGAACCAACGGCAAACGCGGCGATCGATAAGGTAAGTCCAAAGAGCGGATTAGCCACGGCGAACCCTCATCATAAGGGCGTTGACTCCGACAACACTCCAGCTCGCAGCAGCGTAGCATAAGAAGAAGGAGACAAGATTCACCACGACGAGCTCCAACCAGATCGACGAGACCAATTGGATGTAGCCAAGCAATCCAACAATTGAGGCGATGAAGAAGAAGGTCATATTCTCAAGAAGAAAGTCGCCGGCTTTGGCGAGGTGTTTCTCTTTTACCAACCCAAACAGTAAGGCAAGGAGGAGGAGAAACATCCCGATGATCGAGCCGGGAATCGGGAGAGCCAAGGATCTGCTGATCACCTCTCCGGCTAAGGTAAAGCCGAAGATTATGCCTAGTTGAAGAAGTGGATTCATGAGAGCTACCATAGCCCAAAGAGGGGTGGTGTTGGAAGAGGTCTGGACATCCCTCCGCGCTTTGGCTACCGTTGAGCGATGGCAACAGTAAAAAAGAAACCTACCAAAAAGAAGAACCGATTCAACCGAATGCTTCTTCTTATTATCATGGCGCTCCTTCTTTGGGCGCTTGTGATCATCTTTGCCCCCACCGAAGATGCTCATCACTACGTATCCTCTACCGATGCAGTCCCAATCCCCGATCTGGAGTTACCCTTCTACGAAGAGGGGGCGATCATCATCTCCCACCCCGGCTACACCCTTCAGTATGAAGAGGATCATGAGCAAGCTTCTTGGGTTGCGTATCACCTCACCCAGGCGGACTTATATGGCGATGCAAACCGCAAAGATAACTTCCGAGCCGACCCCACCGTTCCTACCGGCTCGGCAACGTTGGATGACTACCGAAGCAGCGGATATGACCGCGGTCACTTAATTCCCGCCGCCGATATGGTCCGCAGTGACGAAACGATGAGTGCATCCTTTTATATGTCCAATATGAGTCCTCAGGAACCGCAGTTCAACCGAGGCATCTGGGCAACACTGGAAGCGGTAGTTCGAAACTTTGCCAACACCGATCGTTCGATCTACGTCGTAACCGGTCCGGTTCTCACCGACGGTCCCTATAAGACGATTGGGAAGAATGAAGTATCAGTTCCCAACTTCTACTATAAGGTTATCTTGGATTACGAAGAACCAACACTAAAAGCGATTGGCTTCGTCCTTCCCAACGAGGGTTCAAAACAGGATGTTACGGAGTTTGCGATGAGCGTTCGCGAAGTGGAAGAGATCACCGGCCTTGATTTCTTCCACCGTCTCCCCGATCCGCTTGAAGAGGAGCTTGAGACCACACTCAACCTAGATCTTTGGGATTTCACTCCCTTCCAAGCAACCGCCAAAGCAAAAGCAGCATTCCTTGAAAGCGGAGGACAACCTTCTGCCGTGGTTGTGCCGAGTGAAGAGCCCGAGCTCTACACCCTTGTTGTGGATACCCTTCATCACATCTTCTTTGTCATCAAGAAGGAGAGTGTCAACCTCTTAGAAGATGCGGTGGGCAAACAAACCCTTCGTCAGGTTGCGCCCTTCCTCTATTAAGAGACAGCGACAGCCGGCTTTCGCCGGCTGTCACCAATTGATTACATGTGATATCTTACTTTGAGATAAGCATCGTCTTTGGATCGAGGCTTACTCCCATTGGTTTCTCCATGATGTCGCCAGGGGCTTTAACCGCTGTCATGACGACCTTGTCTTTTTCTTCGTCATAGACCAAACCGATCAAGACGTCGATGAGATCTACATACTTCTCCATCGAATTGGGCACGCCATATTTGTCATACACCACATCGGAGCGAACCGGCGAAACACTGAACCACACTTCGAGGTTCATCTTCTCGGCAAACTCTTTAATCTTGCGAACATCTTCCTCGGTGGCAACCGTCAGCTTGTATCCGTCAAAGAGGATCGCATCCGCTTTGAAAGATCCGTGCTTGATCAGGGTTTCCAAACTGGAGAGAACTTTATCAATCGTCACGTTCTCTTGGCTGAAGTTCATGACAACTCGGTTGGAGAGAATATTATTGTACACCGTCGCTGCGTCATCGAGGCTTCGCCCCTCGGCTACTTCGCGGAACACTTCCTTGTACCAGTTGATAACGTGTTCGACGTTCCCAGAAAAGGATACGTGAATCACATACTCACCATGCAGCAGTCGGTCGGTTGCCAAATGTACTAAGCACGCAGTCTTTCCAACTCCATGGCGTGATACGAGAACCCCAAGGTTCCCTCGTCCCAATCCGCCGCCAAGCGATTCATCGAAGACGCGAAGGGGGCTCAATTCGTTCAACTCATGTATTTCCATGTAAAGTCCTCCTAAATCAAAGTAGTTCTGTTCTCAGTATACTACGAAAAATCTCACTTTCATACTTATTTACATGAAGAAGAACCCCAGAAGATCTCTTCCGGGGCTCTTTTGTCCAATTATTTTTGTGCTTGACGCCGCTTCTCGGCGTACGCTTTGCGCAGCTCATCGGAAACGGAGACCGGAACCCGGCCATATTTGCCTAACTCCATCGTGAACTCGCCCTTACCTTGGGTGAGGGATCGAAGGACCGTTGAGTACCCAAACATCTCTGAAAGGGGAACTTCAGCAAAAACCGTTGAGACTTGGTTATCCTCATTGGAGGAGATGATCAAACCTCGGCGTTGGTTAATCGTGGCAAACACGCTTCCCTGGAACTCGTTGGGAGCAACGACTTCAACTTTCATGATCGGCTCGAGGATCACCGGCTTTGCTTTTTCAAACGCCTCGCGGAATGCACCGAGAGCAGCGGTTTGGAACGCTTGGTCGGAGGAGTCTACCGCGTGGTATGCTCCGTCGTTGATCACAGCCCGAACTCCAATGATTGGGAAGCCCACTTGGGTGCCCTGCTTCAGCGCAAGCTGGAAGCCCTTATCACAGGATGGGATGTATTCGGTGGGAATCGTTCCACCTTTAATCTCATCAACAAACTCGTAGTTGACCTCTTCTTCTTCATCACCTGTAGCTACAAGCGGCTCGATATATCCAGCAACCTTTGCATACTGACCGGAACCACCGGTTTGCTTCTTGTGAGTGTAGTTGAAGTCCGCTCGTTGGGTAATCGCTTCGCGGTAGGCAACCTCCGGTTGTCCCACTTCGACGAGAGCTTTGTACTCACGCTTCATCCGTTCGACATACACCTCAAGGTGCAGCTCGCCCATCCCTTGGATGATCGTCTGGTTGGACTCGGGATCGACGTAGGTGCGGAACGTTGGGTCTTCTTTGGTGAAGCGGTTCAGCGCCTTGGCCATGTTATCCGCTGCTTTCTTATCAACGGGGTGGACCGCCAAGGAGATAACCGGGTTCGGAACGTACATCGAACTCATCGAATAGTTGAGCTTCGGATCACAGAACGTATCACCGCTGGCACAATCAATTCCGAAGAGGGCGGCAATTTCACCGCAGCCTGCTTCACTAAGATCTTCCATCGTGTCGGCGTGCATACGAATCAGGCGTCCAACGCGGAACTTGCGGCGGGTCCGGGTGTTGTAGAGCTCATCACCCTTGCGGACTCTTCCTTGGTAGATGCGGATGTATGTTAGCTGTCCGTATTGGCCATCCTCAAGTTTAAACGCAAGGACTACCGGCGGTTTTTCATCATCGGAAACAAGGACGACTTCTTCCTCATTGTTGTCCAAATCCAAGGCAACGTTGGTAACGTCAGACGGGTTGGGCAAGTAGTTCACCACGGCATCCAAGAGCGGAGGGATCCCCTTGTTCTTGTACGCCGATCCCATGAAGACGGGAACCATCTCAAGGTTAATCGTTGCTTGGCGAATCGCCTTGATCAACACCTCTTCGGTGACGGCGTCTTCAAGCATCGCTTCCATCAGCTCATCACTGGAGAGGGAGACTCCGTCAAGAAGCTCCTCTCGTTTCTCCTGAGCTTCGGCAAGCAACTCGGCCGGGATCTCCGCTACGCGCAGCTGGTCCATGTTCGGACCTTCGTCAAAGTAGAGCGCCTTCATCGTAATAAGATCAACAACGCCTTCAATGCGATCCTCAAGTCCGATTGGGATCTGCATCAACAGGGCATTCAGGCCCAGTTTTTCGATGAGTTGGTCCTTTACTTTGTAGGGGTTTGCACCGGTTCGGTCACATTTGTTGATAAAGGCGATTCGGGGTACTTTGTACCGCTTCATCTGCCGGTCAACGGTGATCGATTGGCTCTGTACTCCACCTACGGAGCACAGCACAAGAACTGCACCGTCTAAGACGCGCAGCGATCGTTCAACCTCAATCGTAAAGTCAACGTGGCCGGGAGTATCGATTACGTTAATCTCGTAGTCCTTCCACATTACGTTTGTTGCGGCACTCGCGATCGTGATTCCTCGTTCGCGTTCGAGCTCCATATGGTCCATCGTTGCACCAACGCCGTCTTTACCACGAACTTCGTGTATTTCGTGGATCTTGTTACTGTAGTAGAGGATCCGCTCGGAAAGGGTCGTTTTCCCCGAGTCGATGTGGGCACTAATGCCAATATTCCTCAAGTGTCGCAAGTCAGTCATGCTTCCAATACCTCTATATTCTTCGAATGAAACTTCTTAATTACTCATATTCGGCCGAAAGAGGCCAGTGTATCGTAGAGTTCAACCCCATAAGGAGATGGGTCCAAAACACCAAGTGATACTACACCATCTCTCTTTTTTGTTCAATCCCTGATTAAGCTGTGTTATACTTTGTTTGAGGTGTGCCATGGAAACGATATTTACAAAAATTCGAAGTGGAGCGATCCCTTCAACAAAGGTGTATGAGGATGAGGTTTGTTTTGTCATCCTTGATATTAATCCAGTAAATAAGGGTCACCTCCTTATTATCACCAATGAGGTCTACCCTACCTTGGCCGATACCCCCGATGAGATCCTTGCCCATCTGTTAATCGTCGCCAAGAAAGCGGATGCAACCCTCCGCAAAGTTCTTGGCTGTGCGGCAACAAATGTCGTGATCAACAACGGCGAAGAAAGTGGACAAGAGATACCCCACCTTCACCTGCACATCATCCCGCGTTACGCTCATGATGGGAAACATCTAAGCTTTCCAAAAGAGCAGTACGATGAAGGGGAGATGGCCGACCTTGGGAAAAGTCTGGAGTTTCACTGATGCGCGCCTGTACCTACTGTAGTACAAGAATCGACTCCGCTCAGCCAATTGGATATGCAACGCTTTGTCCAAGCTGTTCCGAGCCTCTGCACAGTTGCGTAAACTGTCGCTTCTACTCCCCCGGCTCCTATCATGACTGTGCCGAGCGGGTCGAAGAGTTTATCAGCGACAAGAAAAAAGCTAACTATTGCGATTTTTTTATGATGGGCTCAAACAAGCAATCGAAGAAGGCAAGTGATGAGGCTCGAAAAAAGGCCGAAGCACTCTTCTCCTTTTAAGGTTCAAGAATCTCCGCTTCCCCTTCAATGACCTGCTCACTCTCCTTTGTCCACGTTCGACGGGCGATGAGGGCGGCGATGAAGAAGAACAACCCGATCGCAATGACGAGGATGCCAACTCCTTTGAGGAGGACCGTTCCGATCTGTTTGGGAAAGAGGAAAAGCAGAACCGAGAGCGCAAGACTGATGACCACGTCCCCAAGGATCGGGGAGAAGGTAATCTTAAGCTTTCGTACATTAATAAAAGTAATCAGTGAAATAACGGCATTAAATAAGAGTTCAGTTGCAATGATGTACAGCAGAACAAGGAAGCTCATGTCAGCAACCATGATCGGCAAGATCAGTGCTGTAAGACCTAAGAGGAGGGTCACCAACGCCTTGATAAGGGCAGTGGGTCTCATCCGAACTCCGAGTTGGTAGGACTTTAAACCCAACAACGTACTGAGACCCGATGCGATCATATACAGACCAAGCATTGAAACGAAGATCCGTTTAAATGACTCTTCTTGAAAGATCAAGAAAACACCCAAGGCAACTAATAGCACTCCCACACTTGCCCCGAGGGCCCAATGACGTTTCTTCATCGTTTTCTCCTTGTATAAGGTCTACCTGATGTGTATGGTACTTCTTAGCAATCAGCAAGTAAAGGAGCAAAGCTATGTATCACCATCTTTTTCTCGACCTCGATGGAACACTGATGGATTTCAATGAGGCGGAAAAGCGAGCGTTCACCCTCATGGCTGAGCTTCTGAATATTCCCATTAACACAGATGCTCATCACCTGTACGCCGAGTGCAACCTCGCTTGCTGGAAGGAGTTTGAGCAGGGTCTCCTCACGATCGAAGAGCTCACCATCAAACGCTACCTTCTTTTTAAAGAACGAAGCGGCCTGGAGTTTGACCCATTTCAGGCGAGTAAGGTGTATGAAGAGCAACTTAGCCAGCAGGGAATCTTGTATTCTCAAACAATCGAGCTTCTCACTTCCCTGAAGGAGAAAGGCTACCACCTTCACCTTGCTTCCAATGGGATCAGTGCGGTTCAACGGGGCCGATTAGCGGTTACCCATCTCAGTCACTACTTCGAGCACATCTTCATCTCCACCGAGATGGGAGTGCAAAAACCCGACCCAAGGTTTTTTGATCACATGCTCACCATAACAGGCGCCAAGAAAGAAGAATGCCTCATGGTCGGAGACTCCCTTTCCAGCGATATCCAAGGAGCGATCGATTCCGGTATCGACAGCCTCTGGCTCAACCCAGCAAACCAACAAACAGCATTAAAGCCAACCTACACCGTTGCTTCGCTGAAAGAACTCCAAGCTCTT
>CAYUHP010000045.1:0-14520 GCA_964444595.1 uncultured Sphaerochaeta sp.
GATTCAGCGATGCTGGCGAACACACGTTATCTGTTTAGTAATTTGGAGCTACGCAATTGGATTCGAAATTACTTGATTGGTGAAGACTTTGGGGCAGATGACAGAAGAGCTGATAATTTACAAATCAAGCGTCTCGATCTTAAAGATTCAGGTATAGATTTCGCGCAGATGGAAAAGAACGTACTTTCATACAGAGACAGTGAAATGATTAGAAATAATTTCAATTATATTATTCGTGATGCATTTCTTGGATTTCTTACACAACTCATCCCGATTAGGGAATACATAAAATCATGCAGAGAATTTGAGTCCATGCACAGCGAAGATAATACACAAATGTTAGTGTTTGCAAAGTTGCGTTATGAATATGCCAAGGTAGAAAATAGCAATGAAGAAGAATTTACCGAGTATTTTAAGGATTATCATAAAAAATTGATAGCTTTAAAAAAAGATACCATGTCTGATTTTTTCAGACAAGATATTTGTCTTAGAGGGTTCGTATTTGCCTACAGTGAAATATACGATATTTACAAAGATTATAAACGAGGTCCTTTAGATTGGGATGATTATACCGAGACGTTTATGGAAGCATTTAACGATTTAATAGAATCAGGATGGTGCGAAGGATATGAGGATCTGGATGTAGAGAAGAAAAGGTATCTAACTCATATATGTCATGATGATACTGGGAAACGGATCAATTACAAGATTGAGCATGTTCCCAATGCGTGGGGAATATTCGTGATAATGCATGTTCTAAAGTACTCTGAGAACCATGGGATAATTTCATCTGATTGTAAAAATGGGCAGTGGGGAAACTACAAAGACAGGCTTCAGAGCACTTTGGCTAAAGGGTTCCGCGATGAAGTAAAAAGAGAAGTTGATCAGATGGAGAAAAAGGAATCAGATAAAAAGAGAATTATTGCAGATAGAAAGGAAGAGATGGCAGCGGAGAGACTAAGGGAATTGGAGATTTTGTGGGGTCTTGATTGAAATGTTGAAATTGCTAGAGGAACTGGATTCTAAAGCACTGGAACAAATAATTGGTAAAACCAATATTAGGAAAATAAAGGATCTTCTATCAGATACAGATAGAACCCCAAATTTAGCTGAAATTACATTGGCGTTTTTTGGAGAAAATATACTCGACAATAGTAGCATTCGGATTGAAGCCATAAAGACACTACCGAATGATATTATTCAAGATTTGAGTTTGAAATATTGTGGGAAAATATTCCCTTCTGCTCATGCTGCTGCCATCCAGTTAGCTGGAAGAGCTTGGTCAGCTCATAGTCCTTTCGCCATTGATCTGATTGAAACTTTAGGGGTAGGAAAGGAATACCTACCAAATAAACAATATAAGCTCAACACACTGGAGGTGATTGAGCCAATTGGGACGTACTACCCTTTATTTGATTATCAAGCTCAAGTTAAAGATTTCATTATTAAAGAATTAATCAATAGGCAACGCAGATTCATTGTACAAATGCCAACAGGGTCGGGGAAAACGAAGACAGCTGTGGAGTCACTACTCGAATATAACCAAAAGTTCCCGATGTTTGATAAAGGAAAATCAGTATTATGGGTTGCCCATACCGAAGAGTTGTGTGAGCAGGCAATTGAAACCGTTTCAAAAATATGGAGACAGACACAAAAAGAAGAGTTGAGAATAGTCCGTTATTATGCGGGTCATGATCCAGTAGTTGAGGAATTGTTTGGAAGCTTTATTTTTTCATCGTACCAAAAACTATGCAGTAAAAACTCCAGTGATTATGTCAATGTGTTGAGCGAAAGCTGTGAAGTTATTGTTATCGATGAAGCACACAAGGCTCTTGCCAAGACGTATCGAGCGATGCTTGAAACGATTACTGAAAAAGAGGCAATACTGATTGGTCTCACGGCTACTCCAGGGAGGAGTGCTAAGGAGATATTACCTAATTCTGAGTTCTCTCTTATGTTCAATAGGAAAATCATTACTCCAGTGTTTGATAAGAACCCAATTTTGGCACTTAGAGAAATGAATGTCCTTTCTAAGTTAGAGCATATTGTTCTTGAATCAAATGCACAGCTTTATTCACCAGAACAAAAAATAGATGATGAAGAGGTAGATTACTCACAAAGTCAACTTCGATCACTCTGGTTGAATTCAGAGCGAAACAAACTGATCATTGAGACTATCAAGAATGAAGTGAATTCAGGTCATCCTTGTCTGGTATTTACTTGTTCTGTTGAGCATAATGTGATTCTTTCATCTGTTCTCAATTACTACGGGATACAATCCAATTTTGTTGATTCAAACCAAAAGAAAACTCATCGACGAAACATTATCAGAGATTTCAAAGATGAGAAATTTGATGTGTTGTTGAATTTTGGTGTGCTAACTACAGGCTTTGATGCGCCCCGGATAAAAACAGTGATAATCACCAGGCCTACCACTTCCATAGTGTTGTACAGCCAAATGATTGGGAGAGGCCTAAGAGGCAAACGAATGGGTGGGAACGAAACCTGCAGAATAATTGACATTAGGGACAACCTTGAAGATTTTGGTCCAATTGAAGACATCTATGATTTCTTTAACGGATATTGGGAGTAGGAGTGAGTTACAATCTAAATTTTCATCAGACATTTAAGCCGGAAAGCGAGTACATTTCACGTTTGCTATCTATTGGTGAGCTCTCAGCGACAAAAGAGGAGCTATCTCATAGATTTGGAATACCTACTGGGAAAAGTTCTGGTAAGGTTGAAGTGTCGCTGTTATATGCGCAAGCAGCGAGGTTAATCAACTTTTCCAAGGAGAGTGGAGTCTATCATATTTGCAGGACAGCGCTTGGGTCGAAGCTTTATGATATCGATAGCTACTTTGAGAACCAAACCACAAAACTACTTTTCCATTTCATGTATTGCTCCATTCAGACCGAATTAGTGCTCTGGAGGGCGTTGTTTATAGATTATCGTGCCATTTCACCCACATTGGATATTCAAGATTTTCAGGATTTTGCCTCTCGAAAATTTCAGGCGCACAATGTAAAAACCGCTCCTTTGATTGGGACATATATTTCAGAAGACCCTTTGGTGGGTTTGGATCTACTCATCAGAATTGATTCAAACACTTGTCAATTTGGCAATGTGGACATTCTAACAAGTTCGGTAGAGTACTACGCTTTATTTGTATTCTTCGAGTTATTGGCTATTGATCCGTCCAGGGAGGAATTTACACTTTCTGAGTTGATTGACAATGGGTTTAACAGAATATTTGGATGGGATAAAACTCAGATGCGAGAAGTGCTCGAATTAATAGAACGTGAAGGTTTTGCAATTCTTAATAAACAATTTGATGATTATCATATTCGAATGAACACAAGTATTGATCATCTAATTGATATCCTTAATTGAATGAGGTGAAGAATGAAATTCAAAGATGTTGTCAGATTCAGAAATGATCTCTTCTTTAACGGATCTGTTGAGATTGATTGCATTTACGATGATCGTGATTTGGCAACAAGAGCCGCTGGCAGTTATGTATTTCATTCAAAGAGAGCTTTTACTAAATCAGATGATGGTAAAATTGACACTATTCAATTGGTAACAGAGGTCTTTAATCGAGCGTATTCAAAAGATGAAGATAATCCGTTTATTACTGTCATAGCGGGGTATGGATCAGGTAAATCACACCTTTGTACCGCAGTAGCCTCTTTGTTCGCAAATAATAAACGCTTCTTAGATAACGAAAAAACACTTCAAAATATAAAGAGTATTGAGCCTGATGCGCATGATAACCTTGTCTCATATCTAACCAAGCCTAACATTGTGTTTTCGATCAACGGAATGAATAATAGCGATTTGACGATGCTATTATATGGACAAATTAAGAAATATCTTCAAATTTCAGATGTTTCAATTCCCTTGTTTACTGATATTGAAGAGGTATACAACAAAGCAAAGCTTTTTGTGAAAAACAACTATGATAACAAGAATTTTCAGGAAAATTTACTACGACTGATCAAGCAAGATGAATATAAATCTATCTCTCCTTCAAGGTCATATTTAAGTGAAAAAATAAGTGAAGATAGAGTATTCAGTCTTGTTAATCAAATTTCTGTAGAGACGACTGGCAATAGATATCAGATAGAGAATTTTCTTAACCCTTCGCTAATCATCGGTGAAGTGTGCGAGAAATTATGTGGGGAAGGTAAACCCTTCGATAAAGTCATTGTCATTTTTGATGAATTGGGCAGATATATAGAGTGGATTGGAGAGAAAAAGGGGATTGATCCTTCCAGTATGCAGCAATTATATGAAGGTGTGAAAAACAGTAAAGGAAAAGCTGTTTTTCTATCTTTCATACAGTTCCCCCTTACTACGTATTTTAACCATTTGGACCCGATCCGATATGCTGTCGTTTCTAGGTATGTTGATAGGTTCAAGAGTGCAAGAAACTTATATCTTTCGACGCTTTTAGAAACAGTGTTCGCAAACCTAGTGGAGGTGATAGACGGCAAGTATTTCAAAGATTACAGCAATATACAGGCTGACTTGCTTCGTTGGAATCCAGCTCTGAACAACAGTTTTGTATGGACTGACGCCGCTTATTATACAAACACTATCTGTAATAAACTCCGGGTATTTCATCCCCTTACTATAGCGCTGTTGGCTAAATTATCTGATTATACACAAAAAAGAGGCCCTCTCGCTATTTTAAAGGAACTACTAGATGAGTATAAGAATGCACAAGTTGAAGTAATTAATTCCATTGCTCCTGTGAGTGTTTTGAACACTACTTTTAAAGAAGATATTTTAAGGATGGAGCAATCAGGGTTGCTGAAAGGACGTACTGTCAGCATTTATGATGAATTAGTGAATAGGCCTGATGTATCACCTCACTTAGGTGCAGAAGATAAATTGTTTCTTCAGGCAATCCTAGTCATCAATCTACTTGAACTGAAGCCAAACTCAAGAGAAGATTATTTCATACTTCTACAACATATTACGGGTCTCGATAGTGAGACTCTAAATAAATCAGCAGATTCTCTTGAGCTCAATTTAGGTGTGATCAGATATGATACGGGGGTATATTACCACCATATTGTCTTAGATTCTGTAGGGCAGAAGGATTTTGATTCGTTCTTCATAAGGAAAAGGAACACTATCAAAAACAGCCAAGCCTATTACAAGGACGATGTTCTAAGCGCGAAGATCCGACTTATATATAAAGATGAATTAACTCCGTTTAAGACAGCTCTGTACAAAGAAATCACCACCCTGGAATGGGAATTCCCTCAAGAAATCATCGACATAAGGAGCAATGTAAAGAGAAATATCGGTGAACTAATTAGAGAGCAACAAGAAACTATAGAGCCAAACAAACCACGTGGCGCGATGGTGTGGGTATATGTGAATGATATGCTGATTGAAGATATAGATTCAGTGTTAAACTCTTTGCTTTCTATCGCCAAGGAAATGGATCTTGAAAATACATTGATACAAATAGGTGTTCTGTTTGATCAACAAGGACAATTGCTCGATCATATTTTGGACCGTGATACTATCGTAGATTTTACAGGGGCTGAGAGAGAGAAATTCCAAGCCTTTGTCTCTGTCAAAGAACAAAAAATTAACCTCGAACTTAAAGACACATTCCTGAATTTGCAGAAAAACGCTTATTTCGTGATTGATGAAAAGCTTGAGAAGATTACCGGAAACTATCGAATAATAATGAACCAGAAGGTGGAGCAGTTATATACCCATTTCGTGCCATTTGCGTTTGATGGGTTCAGAGTACTGAATTATCATAATGGAAGAAATGAAATCATTCAGATCATTAAAACATTTGCTCAACAAAATCTCTCATTAAGAGTTTTTGAAGCTGGCCTACCAGCTAAAACCTTCAATAGATTTAATGGGGTTTTTGGAGACTACGGTTGGCAAGGTTTTGAAGACAATGATTTAGTCAATCCGAAGGATCCAAGAGCTTATCGAGTGTTTGATTTAATTGACACATCGCTGTCAAGCATTAATGATGAAAACCCTCTGGAGCTGATTACAATCTTTGATACAATTATTGGCTCTCCCTATGGATTGAATATCTATGTAGCCATGTTGATGTTTGTTTATGCTGCTTCAATGCATAGGGATCATCTTATTTTTAATGTAGATGAAAAGGATATGAATTTTGGAGAGTGGATTCTTCATGTTAACGACAATGACATAAATAGAAAACTGGTAAAATCTACTGTAATTAAATATTTCGATATTAGGAAAAGAGAAGAATCCGTAAGTAGGGCTTTACAGAAAGTATTAGACGAGCAGTCAATTGTAGGTTTGGAGAGTTTGGAAAAGAGCATTGGGTATCTCTTGGAAGAAACCTTTTCAAATACTGAATTGAATAGCAAGGTGCTGCTTGCAAGAGATAAGCTTGCAAAAGCAAAGGCACTGAGAGAAACCTATGAAATCGTCAAAGGAATTATTGATAAATTCTGGGGATTTATAAACGATCCTGAAGACGGAATACCTGATATTCTCAAAGGCTTTGATGGGTTAAAGGATGCTTGGGAAAATCTCACAAACGAAGTAAAAATTGGATTATTGAAATTTCCATATGACTGGAAATGTGAATATGAGAATGTTGTTCATGAATCCGCAAGATATATTGATAAGAATTTTAAAGAATGGTTTTCGAGAAACCAAGTTCCTAGAGACCACAATGTTGATTCATATATAGCATTCAATAAAAAGTTGGTTAAGGGGTTATATGCGTTCGGATTATCTGATCATGCACAAAGTGTAAATGAAAATATAAGGGATATCACTAGGGATTTTAATCTTACAACTCAAATCAACAATAGGATTGCAGAACTCGCAGGTCAGAATTTAGCGAGAACATTTGAGGAGTGTACTGATTTTAGAGAGAAAGTGGATCTACTGAGACAGGAGATCGATGTATATGATCTTAAAATCAGGCATAAAAAGGAATATTTCAAGACTCTTGATTTCCTGAATAGTCGTATTGATGAACAGGTAAATAAATTGAACGATGAAATTGCGTCCATTTGGGATTTCCTTGCTGATGAAGAGATTGAAACGATGGTGGAGTTGGATAGTTTCATTAGTCGTCTTAGCGATTTACTTGAAAGGATTGGGGTGAATCATTCTGATTATGTAAATCTTCATGAGATTCTTGAAAATGCCAATTCAATTAAGATTGATTTGCTAGAGATCGAGCACGCACACACAGACCGAATGGATGTGAAGAGGAAAATGGAACAAGCACGGGAACGGTTCAATGACAATATTGAGGAAGATCCCGAATCTCTTTGTTGCAAAGCTTTGTTTGATAATCACGAGGCTGGACTATATAGAAAAATCGAAGACAGGACAAAAACATGGATGAGTAGGCTTCCTGCAGTGGATTCGCTCCTTAAGAAGAGTGACATAGAGTTGGAGAAAACTCTGGCCTATGTGAATGAATACCCATCATTCTTAAGTGAGCAAGAAGTAGAAGTGGTGAAGAATGTCAAATTCAATGTGCTTCGACAGCTCGATGGTCACATGAAAGCCGAGATTGTGAGCTTGTTTGACAACATAGCTACGCGGGAAAAGAAAGTTGAGGTGATAGAAGAGCTGCAATTAAGGATCTAGGTGCTATAAGTGACAAATAGCACACCCCTCTGCTTCTTCCATATCTTGGATTTGGTAGCGGGTGGGGAGATTCTCGATGTCTGTTAGCGTCTTGCCTTCACACCAGGTATATTTGTGGGATCCACTGGTCTTCTCATACTGCTTTGCTTTTTCAAAAAGATCGGGATGGCGCTCTTTCAGTCCTTGCCACTCTCCAATCTGCTGGTAGAAACAGAAGTAGCAGCCAGAACGAGAGCGCCACTCATAGTAAGAGGGTAGACCGAGGCCTGATCGCTCCAAAATCTCCTTGACGTCCTGGAGGATGATGCCGTCGTCTTTGAATGGATACACCGGGATGATGTTCGGCTTGTCCGAGAGCTTCGGAGGCTTTTTGTTCGGTACATATCCTTGACGGTCTTCATCTCCACGGATGCCTATATAGCTGTAGGCTTTGCCTGAACCGATGTAGTGCTCAAATGGTTTGATCTTCAGGTTGATGGTGCACCATCGTGCTTGAGGGCTTGGGAGAAACCCTCCGAAGAGCTCTTCAAGGTAGAAGTCAAACACGTTTCTTCCTGGCTTTCTCTTCACATGCAAGTAATCGAGCATATTGATTCGAGCTATCTTCTTTCCGAGAAGTGCCTCCAGTTTTTCAAGGAATTCATATGTTTCTTCTAACTCACACTGAGTATCGGAGAAGACATATTCTACAGGAATCTGGGGGTACTTCTGCCGAAGATAGATTGCCATTGCAGCAGAATCCTTTCCTCCGGAAACCGGCACAATGTGCCTGACAGAAGGATCATGAATATCTTGAAGGGCTTCCTGTAATGTTGCCATGTGTACGTCCTCTTACTTTTCTAGAATCAGATTCTTCACGTAAGACACTGCGTCTTGTCGTCCCACTAACGATTCCAATTTCTTATAGAGGTTGTCAATTCTAGCACAGAGCAAATCGGCTGCCACCTTTCCTTCAGCATCACTGTTGACTGCAGCACTCAGAGCATCATTTTCTATCCTGTGAATGAGGCTCTTGAACTCGCGGTCAAACAACGTAATGGTACTGTCATCCCACCTATCTGTTCTCTTTCCTATCAGAAGACTAGAGAGTGAATCAATGAGTACGGCATCGGTATCATACGGGAAGGAGAATCTTTCGATGATGGCTCGAGCAAGATCATCTTGTATTATCTGATTTAAGCCTTTTGGGAGGAGAGACACCCATGTGTTTCCAGCATCCCGAACAGAATACTCATCACCGACTTGTAGCGTGGAAAGAATTGTGCGGGAAGCAGCAGCATGATATTGATGAACGATATTCTCAAGCTCCTTCTTCCAATTCCGGATATTGGCAACAAGTTTTTCCCAGTTGTCCTCAGACAACCCGTAGGCATAGAAGAAGTCTTGTAGATAGAGTTGAGCCGGGTTGTTGCTACGAGAAATGAGCTGTTGAAACTTCAGCACAGGTTTTGAGAATTTCCTGCTTTTAAGTGCCGCCGGGGGAAGGGCAGCCTTCCATGCTTCTATAGCGTCATAACAACGACGAACAGGATCGGTCTCCATCCCGATTGATTCAAAATCGTTGTCAAAGATATTTATCAAATTGTGTAGGTACTGTTGTTGGTTGTTCGAGAGTTTGACAACGACCATTGAGTATTGCAGAGGATTCTTATAGATATCTTCAACCGTTGAGGGTTTGATATCTTGGATGTACTCTCCGCTTGGGCCGGTGATCGTGAGCGCGGAGGGAAATGCTCTAAACCCTATTGCAGTAAAAATGGGAAGCAGGCCTTCGCGGATGCCTAATGGTGAAGCTGTCAGTTCATCATATAAGTCCTTGAAGGATTTGGGAGACTCAGAAGGGTGTGCGAAAAAGGCTTCGAGCCTGAGCCAGAAATTACGTAGGTTGTCATCAGAGATCTCGTCGGCTTTGGCGAATGCCCAATGCGTTTCGTTTTGTTTTCGATAGAGACCTGTCTGTTTCAGGAGCGTGTCGAGCATCGATTTGTCAGGGCGGTTCCCTTCGAGGCCCAAATCTTCGCTTCCATATCTGTCAAGAATGCCAAGAATGAACTTCTTCCTCGCATTTACGATTATGCGGCTCGGGAAGCGTTTGTTGATGAGCTCATTATTAAAGGCGGGTGTGTCGGGAAACATTTCAAACATGTTCTTTGAGAGAAGTTGCCGTAATGCATGTTTGGTGTTGATGTTTTCCACTGAGATACCATTACAGATGACCTCTGGCCCATTGCTTGATGGCATGAACAGCTTGTCGATGATTCTCATAAGGTAGGTTTGGGCATCATCGAGCATGAGGTTGAGTTCTGGTTTTACAAGCGGATCCTCTGCGATGAGAGAAGAGTCCTCTAAGAGGATCTCGATGGCTTGTGCTTCAAGAGCCACTTTGAACAAATCTTCAATCTTCCTTGGAAGGAGTGCTACGATCCTAGGATCGTTCAAATAGGTTTTGATGTACTCATTCGCTTGACCGATGATATCTTCAGATTCGGGGATGACATACAGGATGACGCCATCAGCAGGGTAGTCAGCAACCAACTCGATTGGAGCACGCCACGCTTGGAGATCTCTGAAAGACACCCCTTGCCCGCGATAGTAGCGGGTCATGTTCTTTTTGATGTTATACTCAATGGGCCTCCAACCCTCCAACGGAAGATATTGGTTTATATAGCCTGTGAGATTGAAAGCGTGATAGATTTCGGTGATTTTTGCTTCAACCTTTCCTCGAAGATCGATGTCATTGCCATGCCACAGCACAATCGAATTTGAGTTTTTCCTTGGGAGTATCAACTTCCCGGCAATCAGTTTCTTGATCTCCGTTTTGATAGTCTGGTCAGAGGAATAGTTTTTAGCGAGCAATGCCAAAATTTCTTTGCTGACTCGGTTTCGTTCGCCGCTCAGCCCCAAGGAGAAGAGGCTGAGTGTTTTGATGAGACGTTCTTGTACGGCATTCTCTGCCTTTATGAGGGCATTTTGAGTCTCCAACCAATGGCGGAAGGTCCCACCGAGGGTAGTATCCCCTCGCATGAGGTCTGAGAAGTAGTCGAAGACTTCAGCCGGTGTCACCATCGTTTCAGCAGGCAGTGAGAAGAGGAATGAAAAGAGGGTCCGTTCATTCTGGGCAACACGAGAAGAGATGAGCGGAAGGATATGCAATGCTGCAGGGAGTACCGGGTAGGAGTCTATGATCAACTGATGGGTTTCTGATTCTGACAGATCAGCAAAGAGCCCACTGTCTTGCATGTCTGTTAGAATATCACTTAATACCTTTGCGCTGGGTTTTTCTGTGGGAAACAATGAAGCCAAGACCCGTGATGCAAGGAGGGTGATCTCTTTACTGTCATCAATATATTGGACTGTTTCAAATCGTGCTTCTATCTTTTTCCACTCATCGATAATGGTGCGTGGCACATTGGCGGCATAGCGCATCAAACTCTGGTGGAGGAATAAGACGATTGAAATGGCTAGCTTCTTTGATCGGGTTGCAAATTCCGACAAGGTCTGCAACTCATTCATGCGTTGCGCATCCCCCCGAATCACCAACTCTTCAAGGTGTCTACCAAATTCATCCCAGATGATGTCGAGATGATCGATGAGTTCACCACCGAACGACGTCCTGATCATGGACAGCACATTGAGCAAATCATCGAGCGTATCCACTGAGAAATCTGATACAAATTGAAGAATGGAGGGTTCCTCGATTCGAATGAGGCTGTCTTTGATCCCCTTGAAAATTGCTTGTGGGAGATGTTCAACGAACCCATTGAGGGGAACGGCGATACCTTTCAGCCCATTCTTCCTTCTCTCCCTGATGATGCTATAGCACTCCTTATCAATCGGCTTCAAGCGGTTGACCACGGGTGCCAAAACAGTATTTGCATGCGGTTTATTCTCGATGACATGCATATAGAAAGAGCCGAGAAGCGATTTTCCGGATCCGTATGGTGCTACAACAAAGCAACTGGTCGAAGTGTTGCCAACCAACAGTTTTTTAAGAAGTTGAATGCTCTTTGTGGTTGGAAAATAATATGTAATTCGTTCCGGATAGTCAGCATCAAACGAGATGTTGATTGATCGCAATAGCTGGTTCTCAGTCAGAGCCTGAGTGGCTGATGTTTTGTTCATGCCAATTCCTCATACATCTTGGAGAGCAATACAGTATTCCCCGGGTTGGTGTATACGATCTGACGATCGCCCGCGAGGCTTTGAATTGAGTAATTATATGGTTTGCTCAAGGCACCTTGACTTTCCATAGCCAGGTCAAACAGGCCTTCTGATGTAAGGCAAAGGGCCTGCAACGGTCCGGATCTCTCTTTGCTCAACCACGTGAGAGTGGCGTCATAAGATTTCTTCTCATCACCCAATAATAGATTCAAGGTATAGAGAAAGATTTCAGGTCTCAAACGTCGACTTCGGCGATTGAGCTCATATGTTCCACTCTTTTTCTGGTGCGTCATGAGCTGCAATTCCACAAATGGACAGACATATTCCTCCTCAGGGTCCTTGACTCCCCGAGGGATGGTTTGAGCATAAGTATTCAGGAAACAGGAGACATCGCGGTCTAGTGTGTTCTGGGAAGGGGCTCTCCCTGTCTGAGCCTCCTCCTTTGACAACAGCTTATGAATGATCTTCAATTTATCAAATTTTAAATCAGTGAATTCGTTGAAAAACCAATCCCACGTAGCGGCATACTCTGGATTTCGTACCATGTTGATATGCAGCAACCACCAAGACTCTTCCAATGTCATGTATGGGTCGTACTTGTGGATGAGTAATCCAAGATCAGTTAAATTATATTTTTTCTTTTCTTCCCGTGCCTCTTGAAGAGGAATTTTAGTTACTAGCTTGGTTGCAAGAAGCCAGTGCTCGATGGACTTCCCCATATTGACACCAACGCCAAGCGCATTAGCCAATTCTACTTTATCAAAGAATACCTTTGGCTCGTCTTGTAGCAAGGTCAATGCTTTAGAAAGCCATCCCTCTCGAATTGTGAAAGTCTCATGCCCGCCATATCTCATTGGTTATAGCCCACCCTTAAAAATGTGTTGAATGTGACGATATAGTGCAGTTATTTTTTTCGTAGCTTCAAAGATCTCTTCTTCTGAATTTTGTTCAGAAAAGCTGAATCGGATTGAGTTGAACGCTTCATCAAATGAAAGACCCATCGCTACCAATGTCTTGGAGGGCTCCGGATTCTGCGCTGTGCACGCTGATGTTTGGGAGCAGATGATATCTTCGTTCAACAGGTTGAGAAACAGTGCTTTTCCATCGATGTCGAGGAATTGGACGTTGGAGGTGTTGCCCACTCTCGGCGATTCGATTCCATTGATCTTGATCATATTGTGGTGATCAGCCAAGGTTGTTTCGAATAGATCTCGAAGATGTTTCGTGTATTGCAAGGTTTCATGTAGAGCTTCTTGTTTATACTTTGCCGCAACCCCCATACCGAGTATCCCGAGGACGTTATGAGTGCCGCCACGTTTGCCGTACTCTTGGTTGCCTCCAGGTATCAGAGGATAGACCTCGTCAATTGATCCTCCTACCCACAGGGCACCCACTCCCTTCGGCCCATGGAACTTGTGTGCGGTAAACGAGAAATAATCACATCCGAGGCTCTCAACCTGAACAGGCATTTTTCCTACCGCTTGCGCACCATCACAATGGAATTTCGCGCCATGAGTGTGAGCAAGCTGTTGGATTTGCTCGATTGGCTGAATGACCCCTGTTTCATTGTTCACCAGTTGCACCACGACAAGCGCGGTATGGTCATCAATGAGAGTAGCTGCGTGTTCGATGTCAATTATGCCAGAGGGTAGGGTCCTGATAAATTCTATGCAATACCCTTGCACCGACAGCATCTCAAGGAGATTGGATATGGAAGCATGCTCAATCTCACTACAGATAATTTTCTTTCTTTTACTGCCAAGGACGGAAGAGAGGATCCCGATTGCATTAGATTCTGATCCAGAGGAAGTGAAAATAAGTTTCCCAGATGAGGAACCCAATAGATCTGCTACATGGAACCTGCTTTCTTCTATGACTTCTTTTGCGTGTCTGTTGATCCTGCCCAGGGCCTCAGGATTGCCAAGATTTGAGTCAAGGGCGTTACTGAGAGCTTTTTTTACTTCAGGTAACATTTGTGTAGTGCTATTGTTATCAAAATATGTCATAGTAGCTTTGTTAAGAGTATAGAATAGTTTTACTGGAATGTAAAACATATTGCATCCAGCAAAACCTGAGAATTTACCTTAAATCTACTCGATATTTATACATCTCATTACATAATATGGATTTGTTTAGCATTTCTTGCCTTGTCATTCATTCCCTCCTTTTGGGGTGCTGTCCGAATTATTTCTTTCATTGGATATATGATGAATCCAATCCAACAATTTATTTGAAATGTTGTCTTCATCCATATAGGGGAAAGGGGCTTGGTTTTGCTTCAGAAGACTGCTCTATCACAAAAGTGTTGGAGATGTGTCTCACAACGAATAAAACTGTGCCATACTGAAGCTACTGGGCAGGCTGGCTCTGCAGCACACAGGGCAAAGAGGAGAGCGCTGAGTATGCGTTTGGTACTGAAGAGAGTGGGGAACATCAAGGAAGCGATGATTTGCATCGACAGCGTCACCACGCTCGCAGGACCGAACAACACCGGCAAGACCACTGTCGCCAAAGCGCTTGATGCACTGATTGTGCCGATGATTAACCTTGAGGCCCTCGTGTATGAGAGGCGTACGCAGGGTCTGACCTTTTGTCTTGGAGATTGGTCAAACGAGGTATTCTGAGGCTTCGTCTTTTCTACTCAAAAGAATCCTTAGATGTGTATGCCAAGGAGCGATCCTCCCTGATCGCCTTGTTGCATGCCCATCTGAGCGAGTACTATGA
>CAYUHP010000046.1:0-14279 GCA_964444595.1 uncultured Sphaerochaeta sp.
AAATATATCGGCCAATACATCTACTGCTACAAACACCATCGAGCGATATCCCATCGATCTAAAGTGTATACGCTTATCCTGCTGTGGAGTGTCATCATCGCCTCAGCTTTTACCGTACCAAATCTTTGGATTACCGCTTCTCTTGGCGCTATCGCAACTGCAGTGACTGCGTATCTGCTCTCTTTGAAGAAGTTAACTGATTCGATGATTAGCGAGTATGAAGCATTTAGAACTTCATTTGACTCATAGGAGTAATAAAAGCCTCCATCTAAAGGTTTACTATCTCCAACAAGTACGATAATATAATACTTAGAGGAGATAACATGCTTAAAAAGTATGATTATGTGATGTACTCGCTCAGCTCGTATGCATCCCCAAAGGCAAAACTTTCACAGATGATTAAAAAAGGTGAAATCATTCGTATTGCCAGAGGAGTATACGCTGACTCTATGGATGATCCTCGCCTCCCTGTCGCTCAGCTCCTTATCAGTCCCTCTTACATCTCGTTTGAAACCGCACTCGCCTACCACGGTCTCATCCCCGAACGAGTATACTCAATAAAGAGTGCTGGCTTTACCTTACGTAAAGACAAGCGCTTTGAAACTCCCTTTGGGCTCTATACATTTCACTATCTTCCCCAAGAACTCTTCTCACTGGCCCTTATGCCAGCTGAAGAACAGGGCCATGGGTTTCGGATCGCCCAAATGGAAAAAGCTCTTCTGGACACGCTGTATAAGATTCGCGGCATTCGAACCAAACAAGGAATCTTTGATTTGATCATCGAAGATCTCAGAATCAATGAAGAACTCCTTCGAACCCTAAATTGGGACACTCTGCAGGAGTTAGCACCCTACTACCGAAGCACAACGATCAAGTCCTTTATCCAATATGGGAGAGAGATATGAAAAACGAAATTTCTTTATTACTCGAATCGTATGCCACCAACACCGATAGCGAAGCAATCCATGCGCTCAAAGAGATTATTCAAGAGCTTGTCCTTGCTTCCCTCTCAAAGAGTGACTTTTTTGATAAAGCAGCTTTTTACGGTGGTACTGCTTTGAGAATTTTTCATAATTTACCGCGATTTTCAGAGGATATGGTTTTTACTCTCTTACAACCAGATCCTACGTTTCAAATGGACAAGTACTTCGATGTAATCCTCGAAGAACTCACATCATATGGATTTGACATTGAAGCTCACTCAAAAAAGAAACGAATCGTTTCTCCAATTCAATCTGCATTTCTTAAAGGTAATACTGAATACCATCTTGTTAAGTTTTTGGCACGCGAAAGACCAATTCGTGGAGTGCCTCGAAATGCTGTCATTACGATAAAACTTGAAATCGACATTGATCCTCCTGCTGGTGCTCATGTTGAACGGCGATTTCGTTTACAACCTTCCCCGTACTCAGTATTGCTTTACGATCTTCCTTCACTCTTTGCTGGAAAAATGCATGCCCTTTTGTGTAGGAAGTGGAAGCAAAGAGAGAAAGGACGAGATTTCTATGACTATGTATGGTATCTACAGCAAGGAACTGAGGTGAATTTGTTTCATGTAGAACAAAGAATGCGTCAGTCGGGAGATTGGAAAAAAGAGGATAATCTCACAAAAGATGATCTCATTGAGCTTCTTTTAGTGCGCTTCAGCCAAGCCCATTACGACCTTATCAAAGATGACATCTCTCCGTTTATACGTGATCAGTCATCAATCAGCTTGTACAGTGAGGAATTCTTTCGTTCAATTACCAAGGAATATCTGAGTGTTACTCATTCAGAATTTCACCAAACTTGTTCAATGAGCCAGCCTTTTTATGTTGATAGAATGAGGCAAAGCCAGTATTAGATAGATAAGTGATCGAGCTCCGGTAGCCTACGGGCCCGGAGCCATTTTTTATTACAGATGTTTCATGGCCAATAATCATATCAAGCAAATTAGCTATGTATGATTCCTGAAAACGTTGACGGCAGAAACTCCGACATTCCGCTCTTGACAGCGCCTGTGGTGCGCCATAGATTTGTCGTACAAGGTGGTAAGTGATGTTTCTTTTTGGGGTCGACAAAGAAAGCGAACGAAAGCTTAAAAAGTGGGCGCTTATTCTCATGACGCTCCCGATTTGGGCAGTGGTCATCATCGTGGGTCTTGCGGTCTTTGTTTCGCTGGTCTTTTAACAAATTTCTACCTCTTGTTGACTAGAATTACAGAGGGGTATATAGTTTGGACAACGATACCAATCAAGGAGCTATTCATGGCTTACACAATCACGGATGCCTGCACAGCTTGTGGGTCCTGCTTGCCAGAGTGCCCAACCGGGGCAATCAGCGAAGGCGATATCTATGTGATCGACGCCGACCTCTGCATCGACTGCGGTGTATGTGCGGACGTCTGCCCTACTGAAGCAATTATTCCCGAGTAAGGATTATTGCTTTGCGATTGAGACAGCTGATCTTGGCTGTCTCTTTTTTTTCCAAGGATGGTTGCTGTGGATATACCTTCCGTAACGGTTTCTGAACTCACTGCCTCGATCAAGCAGGTGCTCGAAGAAGGGTTTCCCTTCTTCAGCGTTACCGGCGAGATCTCTAACTTTCGACCCGCCTCCAGCGGCCACTGGTTCTTCACCCTCAAAGATGAAGGCGCTCAGATCAGCTGTGTAATCTTCCGCTCCAATGCGTGGAAAGTGAACTTTACCCCCCAAGATGGCGATAAAGTAACGATTACCGGCTCTTTAGATCTCTACCCTCCACGAGGAACCTACCAGATCAAGTGTGAAACGATCGTAAAGACCGGCTTTGGGGACCTGCTTGCTCTGTTGGAAGCGCGCAAGGTCCGCTACCAACAAAAGGGCTACTTTGATCGCAAGCGGACACTTCCAAAGAATCCAAAGAAACTTGGCATCATTACCAGCGCCACCGGCGCTGCTCTTCAAGATGTCCTTTCGGTACTCAAGCGCCGAGCCCCCGCGTTGGATATCCTCATCTTCCCATCCCTCGTCCAAGGATCAGATGCAGCTGGATCGATCGCATTTCGAATCGAGCAGGCGAACCTCCTTTCCGATTGCGACATCCTTCTCATCACTCGAGGTGGCGGCTCAATTGAAGACCTCTTACCGTTCAGTGAAGAGCTCGTCCTTGAAGCGATCTTCAACTCTACGATTCCCACCGTCAGTGCCATTGGTCATGAGATCGACTGGGCGCTCAGTGACTTTGTTGCCGACCTACGAGCCCCCACCCCTTCGGCGGCAGCGGAGTTGATCAGCAAAGGGATCTACGATTCTGCCGCGCAGGTTCACACGCTCAAAAGGGGCCTGATCACATCGATGGAAAAACAACTTCTTCGGGCGGAAGCTCGCCTAGGGCGAATGAGCATCCCCGCTCTTCGCTCCTACTTGCTCGCTCACGTCGATCGAAGGCAGTTCCGCTTAGCTAACGCCCAGTTGGCTCTTTCAACCACGATTGAAAAACAACTCAGTCGGCGAACAAACAAGCTACAGATCATAACTAATCAGTTGAACGCCTTAAGTCCCCTTGCTATACTCGAGCGAGGTTTTGCCGTTGTCTATTCAACAGATGGAACACTCGTTCCTACGCAGAAAGCTACCCAAAGCGGTGAGCGATTGAAGATTAGATGGATCGACGGAGATCGATCGGTCCGTGTGGAGGAATAGGATGAGCTTTGATGAGAAGATCGCAAAGATCGAAACGATTACTAAAAAGTTGCAGGATGAACACACCTCGCTCGAAGATTCAATCGCCCTCTTTGAAGAGGGAGTAGCCTTGGCTAAAGAGCTGGAAGAGGCCTTAGAAACAGCAAAAGGCAAGGTAGAGAAAGCAATTGGAGAGAGTTTGGCCTCGATCGAAATCGTAGAGTTTGACGATGAGAAATAAGATTGTTTTTCTCATCCAAAGTGAGGACCGCAAAGGGATCCTCAGTTCAACCACAACCTTCTTCACCAACCTTGGCTTTAACATCCTTCACTGTCAGCAACACACCGATGCCTTAGAGGGGCGCTACTTCATGCGCATTGAGTTGGATTTAGCAGACCTCAGTTCGACGCGAAAGGAACTGGAGGAGCAATTTGCCCGCTTTGGGGAAGAGCACCAACTCACCTGGCGCTGTCAGTGGGGCGACTACAAGAGTCGGGTGGCGATCTTAGTCAGTAAGACCAGTCACTGTTTGTATGATCTGCTCTTTCACTACAGCGAAGGAGACCTCTTTTGTGATATTCCCCTGATCATTAGCAACCATCCAGACTTGGAAAAAGTTGCCAATCAATTCAGAATTCCCTACTACTACCTGCCGGTAACGAAAGCAACCAAGGAAGAACAAGAGGCAAAGATCACTCGCCTCCTCGAGCGCTTTGATATCGACTTGGTGGTCCTCGCCCGCTACATGCAGATCCTCACCCCCTCCTTTACCGATCGGTGGTATGGGAAGATTATTAATATCCACCACGCGTTCCTTCCCGCGTTCCAAGGGGCAAACCCCTATCAACGCGCGTATGAACGGGGAGTGAAGATGATCGGGGCTACTGCCCACTACGCAAGCGAAGAGCTCGACCAAGGCCCGATCATCGAACAAGACGTTGTTCGCGTCAGCCATGAACTCGACCCGACGGGGCTGAGAAACCTTGGTAAGGACGTTGAACGACGGGTGCTCACCAAAGCGGTGAGCGCCCATCTGGAGAGTCGGGTAATTATCTATGAGAATCGGACGATCGTTTTTGGTCCGATCGTCTAAAGATTCAGCATCGCCAGGCGTTCATCAACAAAGACTCCATCCTTGCGAACAAGGACATCATCAAAGTAAATCTCTCCCCCACCGTACTCAGGGGTTTGAATCAACACCAGATCCCAGTGCACAGAGGAGCGGTTGGTGTTATCCGCATCTTCATAGGCGTTACCCGGGGTAAAGTGGAAGGATCCGGCGATCTTCTCATCAAAGAGGGTGTTGTCCATCGGATTCTTAATCTGGGGATTACACCCAAGAGCAAACTCACCGATGTACCGCGCTCCCTCGTCGCGATCGAGGATCTCGTTAACCAACACATCATCATCGGCGTGGGCTTCAATGATCTTTCCATCCTTGAACGTAAAGCGGATGTCAGTAAAGAGGTGACCGCCGCTGGTTGATGGAGTGTTGTAGGAGATCGTTCCGTTTACTGAATCCTTAACAGGAGCGGTGTAGATCTCCCCATCGGGGATGTTCATCTCGCCGGCACAGGGAACCCACGGGATATTCTTTACGCTGAAGCTTAAGTCGGTTCCCGGTGAAACGATGCGGACCTTATCGACGGTATCAAGATACTTCTTTGCTTCAGCCATCGCCTTCGCCATCTTTACATAATCGACCTCGGTACATACTTCGTAGAAGAACTCTTCAAACTCCCGAGTTCCCATGTTTGCCTGGAGGGCCATGATCTCGGTGGGATAGCGCAGAACAACCCAGCGGGTCTTCGGTACGCGAATCTCAAAGTGAACCGGTTTGGTGTAGTGTAGGGAGGCAAGGTTGTGTTGAGCAGGAATTGTTGAAAGCTCGCGGACGTTAGCTACCCCGCGGATTCCGATGAATACATCCATCTGAGCCATTCGATACGCATCCACATCCGCCCATGCCTTAAGAGAATCTTCGCTTGCCCCTTCGACCATCGCCCGCTCGAGGCGCTCACTCCACGTGTTGACAACGGGGTATCCACCCGCTTCATACACCGCCTTGATCAGTTCTTCTACCATCGGGGTGGGAACATCCACTGCGTTGATGAGGACCTTCTCACCCTTTTGTACCTTGGTTGAATACTCAACCAGCAATTTTGCCAATTTGACCTGTCGATGATCTGCCATCTCTCTTACTCCTTTACGCGTACTTCAATCGTTCTTCCCTGAAAGGGGAACTCAACTGCGCTGGCGCGCAATTTCAAATATTCACATTCTTTCCCACCGTAGAGCTCATCGCCATCGATCGGGTGCCCGCTCCATGCAAGGTGGGCTCGGACTTGGTGCCGAAAGCCGCTGGTGATTCGGGCTCGGAAGATCCCTGAGCCTTGAGCAACCACTCTCGTCATGTACCATACTCCGCTGGTTTTTTCTAAGAGGTGACGCGGCGATTCACTGAGAACCGGTCGAACCTCGCGCCTCTTTTCGCCCCAGGGCCGAAAGAGCGAGCCGATGACAACTTCCTTCCCGCCGGCAAGAGCGGGGTCCTCATAACGAAAGGGGGGAAAACCCTCAGCAGGTTGTTTTCGGGTCGTTGCGGTGAGGGTATACTCTTTGGTGATCAACTCCGCTCGCGCAGCGATCGTGAGGGTTTCAAAAGCAACTTTGTTTCGGGCGATAATCACCAGACCGCTGGTGGGGGTATCCAAGCGATGAAGCACTCCCCCTTCCCAGCTGTTGCGGCCAAACGGCTGAAGAACCTCTGGATATGCGGAGGCTACAACGCCTAACAGGGTTGGTTTATCAGCTTTGTCTTCCTTAAGGGGAACGGTGGCTAAACCCGAGGGTTTATCGACGACTAGAATATCTGGATCTTCATAGGCGATACGAACGCCCGCTTCTTTATGCATACCAGAATAAGTATAGCAAATTACCCACTAAAGTACACATCTGATGTATACTAATTCCAATGTCAGAGATACCGATTAACACCCTAACCTCCTCCAGTGTGATTTTAGAGCTGATCCTTCGGCTCAAAGTCAAGGACGTGATGTCAACAAACGTCATCACCGCGACAAAGGAAACAACGCTGAGGCAGATCCAAGAGATTATGCGCAAAGAACGAGTCACTGGTCTGCCGATTGTTATGGGTAAACGCCTGGTGGGGATCGTTTCGATGGACGATATCATCAAGGCGTTGGACTTAGGCTACATCGAAGATCCAGCTCAAGACCATATGAGTCAAAACCTCATCGTCTTGGATGAGGAGATGCCGGTGAGTTTTGCGATCAACTACTTCTCCCGCTATCGCTACCACCGCTTCCCTGTTTTGAACAAGTACAAACACCTAGTCGGAATGGTCACCAACCGGGATATCACTACCGTCCTCCTCGTTGAAATCAACAAAGAGGTGGAGCAACTGGAGAAGTTAGCGAAGGTGCGCTCCCACGCCACCGAAATGAGCGGGGAGGTGCACACCTATCCCATTCTTAAGAACGACTTTGAAAACGCGGGATCCGCTTCAACCCAAATCAAGAAACGCCTCAAAGAGGCAAAGATCCCCAATGCGATCATCCGTCGCGCGGCGATCGCCAGCTATGAGCTGGAGATGAATATGGTGGTCCACTCTGACGGGGGAACCCTTAAGGCGGAGTACACCCCCACCACCCTCACGCTTACCGCCCAAGATCATGGGCCGGGAATAAGCGACATTGAAGGGGCGCTGACCCCCGGGTGGTCAACCGCGAGTGAGTGGATTCGCTCCCTCGGCTTTGGCGCGGGGATGGGCCTTCCGAACGTCAAAAGCGTGGCCGATACGTTTTTCATTGAAAGCGATGTCCGCGGTACGACCGTTTCCTGTACCGTTAATTTACTTCCTAAGGAGGAACAACAACTATGACCGTTAAGGATCTTACTCACATCAGTGCTCTCACTGCTCACCACATCGCCGATGGTGAGCAGCCGATCAAGGATATCTACTGCGGCGACCTACTCAGTGACGTGATGGCAAACGCCCTAGAAGAGAGCGCCCTGTGCACGATTCAAGGTCACAAGAATACGGTGGCAGTCGCGTCCTTACTCGGTTTGAGTGTCATCATTCTCTGCAATAATCGAATACCACCGGCGGATATGGTTGAAGCTGCAGCAAGTGAGGAGATCTCGATCTTCTCAAGCAGCCTTAATCATTATAAGACCGCTCTTGAGCTTACGCCCCTCTTGTAACAATGCCTTGGTATCGGATTGACCTACACAACCACTCCTGTCTCTCGCCGTGCGCCGAGGATGACCTCACCCCCTTTCTTTTGGCGATTCAAGCCAAAGAGAAAGGGATTGATATCCTCGCCCTTACCGACCACAACAGCGGGCGAAATCTCCCGGCATTCGGCGAGGCGTGTGCCATTAGCGGTGTGGTTCCGATCTTTGGCATCGAAGTCACCACGATCGAAGAGGTGCACATCCTCGTACTTTTTGAAGAACTAAACCAAGCTTTAGCGTTTGGGTTGTGGGTGGAGGAACACTTACCGCCGTATTCGAATAACCCAAAACTATTCGGGCATCAACTCATCTACGATGAAGAGGGTAATCAAACAGAAGATCTTACAAAGATGCTGGCCTTAGCTACTACGCTGAGCTTTGAAGAGGTTGTTTTCAAAGCCTTGGAGGAGGGAGCTCTGGTCATCCCTGCTCACATCGACCGAGGTGCGAACAGCGTCTTGAGCAACCTAGAGTTTTTACCCGAGCTTCCCTACTCCGCAGTTGAAGTTATTCGCCCCGATAAGAACTTTGAAGAACTGGGGTATCCCGTCTTCACTGGCAGTGATGCCCACCGCTTTGAGGAGGTGGGCACCAGGGGATGTGACATTGAGCTATCGGAATGTTCGGCTCAAGCTCTTATCGCCGCTCTGAGCGACCGAAGATCCTTAGTACAAATAAGAAGAGGTTGATGAAGTCCAAGTAGAGGGTAAGTGCTCCGATGATCGAGAGTTTGGTTACCAGAGTATAGTCTTCACTGTCTCCGTAGCTGTGGTTCATCGCAACGATCTTCTGCGTATCCCAGGCAGTCAGTCCAAGGAACAGCACTACCCCTGCAATCGAAATGAGGTAATCCAGGCCGCTGGATTTAAAGAGCATGTTCAACACACTGGTGATAATCAGTCCCCAAAGACCCATGACCAGGTAGCTTCCATATTTGTTCAAGTCCCGCGTGGTGGTCATCGCATACAAGCTCATCCCAGCAAACATCAACGCTGTTGAGAAGAACGCTTTACTGATCGTCGCTTGAGCATAGACGATGAAGATCGTGCTGAGCATCACTCCGTTAAGGGCAGCGTATGCTAAAAACGCACCGACTGCGCTGGTTGCACTCATTCGATCAAGGCGGGCGGTCAAGTAAAAGACCAAGGCAAACTGTGCCACAACCACCAACAAGAAACTGATCGGGTTGCCGACCATCGCTTGCAAAAGTGCAGGGTTACTGGCAACAAACCAGGCGATAAGGCCACTGAGACCAAGTCCGGCGCTCATCCATAGGTATACGTTTTTGAGAATCGTCCGTTCCCGGGCGATCGCTGTACTCATTGTGTTGTGTTCGTGCATCTTCTACCTCCGATACTTCTTTAATGTGGGCACAAATACGCCAAAGGTCAATGGAGTGAAGGCCTCTTCACAAGAACTTCACACTGGATAAAACCCAGATTTCTTCCAAAACTCTTGAAAACGTGTGAATTCCTTAGTTCAAAACTCTTGAAAACGTGTAAAATTATCAATTCAAAACTTTTGAAAACGTGTAATATCATAGTTTCAAAATCCTTGAATATGTTTTATTGTACGGTACAACGCCTTTAAATATATGGAATTGGTGGTTTATCCTGAAACGAAAAATCTATGAACAACTTCTGCATTGGAAACGAGAAGACCAGGGGCGAACTGCGTTATTGGTAGAAGGAGCTCGGAGGGTGGGAAAAAGTCACATTGTCGAGGAGTTCGGTAAGACTGAATACAAAAGCTACCTTATTATTGACTTTAACCGAGTAGAAGCCAGCGTCACTGATTTATTCAACACCCATCTCAATGATTTGGATTCATTTTTCTTTACCTTTCTAGCTACTTCAATAAACCACTCTTTAATCGGGATACACTGATTATTTTTGATGAGGTTCAGTTGTTTCCAAGGGCCCGGGCTGCAATTAAATATTTAGTTGAAGATGGAAGATATGATTATATTCAAACAGGCTCATTGATAAGCATTAAGAAGCACGTCGAAGACATTGTGATTCCCTCCGAAGAAGTACAGATACCCCTCTATCCAATGGATTTTGAGGAGTTTCTTTGGGCGCTCGGTGCCGGAGGGATCATGGAAATCATCAAAGATACTTTTAAAAAACGGAAGCCTCTCGGAGAAGCGCTTCATCGAAAGATAATCAATTATTTTCGCCAATATCTCATTGTTGGGGGCATGCCCCAGGCAGTAAACATGTACGTACAAACCAAGGACTTCTCCAAAGTAGACCGCCAAAAGCGTACTATCCTCGCGTTGTACAGAAACGACATTGTTAAGCATACAAAAGGATATGAGATGAGGGTTGCTCAAATCTTTGATGATATCCCCGCTCAACTAAAGAGTTCCAACAGAAAGTTTCAGCCTTCATCGCTCGAAAAAGGCGCTCGCATGCGAGACTACGAAGATGCCCTCTTTTGGCTGAATGATGCAAAGATTGCAAATCTTTGTTACAACACCACCTCACCAGACCTTGGACTGAAACTCAACATGGAGCGGACAACGCTCAAATGTTACGTGGCGGATACCGGACTATTACTCAGTCATACCTTTGATGAGCGAGGCATTACGAGCGAACAGATCTACAAGAAAATACTCTTTGATAAACTGGAGGTAAATCTGGGAATGATCGTGGAGAACATTGTTGCTCAAATGCTTACTTCCCGTGGACACTCGCTGTATTTTTATTCTAATCCTGACCGAGAAGATGCAACCGCTCGGATGAAGATTGACTTCCTTATCTCCAAGGCCACGATAACCAACCGCCACAACATCTCTCCACTTGAGGTAAAATCAAGTCAGAATTATACCCTCACTTCGCTTAAGAAGTTCAAAACTAAGTTTGCTCAACAACTCGATACTCCATATGTACTCCACATGAAGGATCTAAAGGAACAGGATGGAATCGTCTATCTTCCGCTTTATATGACTCCCCTTCTATGAAAGATGCTTTGCGCTTATCGAAAATAAAGAATATAGTGAGAGTGATGACCTCACCCACAAGGAGCTTAAGGACAACGATGCGCTGGGCTAAGTATTCTCTGATTACAACTCTTCTTCTCGTTATGCTCAGTGGATGTGCCTCACATAAGAGTTTGCAACCTGGTAGTGGCGAGCAACTCTATCGACAGCTTAGTGACACCTTGATTGAAGCAACGTACTCACTGGATACCACAACTCTGACAGCAACGAGTGTGGAAGAACTACTCCCATTGGAGGCGCTTGCACTCACTCAAATTCCGCTCATCCCCCTCTTTGACGAACAGCTTGCTCGTTTCAAAGATGAAGTGAACAAAGCGTTTATTACCACCGCCTGGCAAGCTGCCCCTCTTTTGGAGGTGGTTATCCACTCACTTCCTTGGAGTGACGAGGAGAACTTGCTTGCCTCCCTTCGCTCGGGCAGTGAGGTGCTGAAGCGATCAGGTGAAGAGGCGGTACGGGATGTGATCACCCCGATTCTTCATCAAAACCTCGATCCGGCGATTACGCGCTGGCGATCATTCATCTCGTGGTATCACCTCTATCAAGAAAGTACCAAACTCTTGGAGATACAAACTCTTCCCGTCTTGGATGAAATGATCGAAGAGCATTTAAGTACCTTATATCTTCAACGGTACTTTGGAGCCCTTGGTGATGAAGAGTATCGCCTAAGAAACAGATTGGATGAGGCTCGCTGATGGAACTCTTTTCTACTGCGAAAGCTGGCTCCCAACCCTTGGCGTATCGGATGCGCCCCCGAACGTTGGAAGAGTACGTCGGCCAAGAGGCGATTATCGGTGAAGGACGCTTGCTTAGGCGGGCGATTCAAGCGGACCAACTCTCCTCGGTTATCTTCTACGGCCCACCGGGAACGGGGAAGACAACCCTCGCTCGAGTGATCGCAAACTCAACAAAACGCCACTTTGCTACCCTCAACGCGGTACTCAGCGGAGTGAAGGAACTCCGCTTTGAGATCGATGCGGCACGTGAACGCCTCGAGCTCTATCAACGGGGAACGATCCTCTTTGTCGATGAAGTGCACCGCTGGAACAAGAGCCAGCAGGATGCTCTCCTTCCCTGGGTGGAGAATGGAACGGTCATCCTCATCGGAGCCACAACGGAAAACCCCTTCTTTGAAGTCAATGCCGCCTTAGTATCCCGATCGCGGATCTTCCAGCTCAAGCCGTTAACCGATGATGATCTTTTGAAGGTTGCTCAACTGACCCTCAAAGACAAAGAACGCGGCTATGGATCGTATGAGATCACCTTTGAAGAGGGAGCGCTGGAGCACCTTATCGCAGTCAGTGACGGCGATGCTCGGACGCTCCTAAACGCCCTAGAGCTCGCCGTCGAAACAACTGGCGAGGCAAACAAGCCCAAATACATCTCCCTCGCCGCTGCCGAGGATTCAATCCAGCAAAAAGCAGTTCTCTACGACAAGGAGGGTGACTATCACTTCGATGTGATCAGTGCCTTTATTAAATCAATTCGCGGCAGTGACCCTGACGCGGCTCTTTATTGGCTTGCGCGGATGGTTCACGCCGGCGAGGAGCCGCGCTTCATCTTTCGGCGAATGCTGATCAGCGCTACTGAGGATGTCGGCTTGGCTGATCCCAACGCCCTTGTGATCGTGGAAGCTGCCGCAGCTGCGTTTGAGCGGATTGGGCTGCCTGAAGGGCGCTTTCACTTAGCTCATGCCGCTCTATACTTGGCAACTGCACCCAAGTCCAATTCAACGATGGGCTTCTTCGACGCCCTCAAAAGCGTAACCGAAGAGGCCCAAAAAGAAGTTCCCAACCACCTCCGGGACGCCAGTCGCGATGCCAAGGGCTTTGGCCATGGCGAGGGGTATCTCTACCCCCACGCCTACAACGGACACTGGGTTGCCCAGCAATACTTACCGACAACGCTTCAAGGAAAGCTCTTTTACAACCCCGGCTCGCAAGGCTACGAAGCGGCGATCGCCGGCGAGATCCAAGCTCGAAGAGAAGAACAACTTGAGTCGATCCAAGCAGAGGTGTTTGTCGAACACCTCTCCTACTCCCCCACGACGAATGTTGAAGCCCTGTGGCGCCAGCGCTCGGCAGGCGAGCGATCGAAGGTTCTTCGAACGATAAAAGAAGTACTCTTTGCAAACAATACGATCCGCCGCAGTGATCGAATCTTCATCGCAAACGCCGGCAGTGGCTTCCTTCTCTGGGAGGCACTCCGAAGAACTCCCGAGGGGCTCTGCGTTGCCCACGTAACTACAACTCAACAACAAGAGATCATCAACCACTACGCCAAGAACCTTGAAGCCTTAGAAAAACCGCTTATCCATGTGGGTTCACTTCCTTTAATCGTGAAAAGGTTGGATCCCCAGTTACACTTTGAACACATCTATGGCCGAAACATCCTCTCGCGGTTGGATGAAGAAAAAGAGGTGTTAGCTCTTCTTTCCGATCGCCTCGTACGCGGTGGAGGATTGAATATCGCTCAGAGTATCCCCTCGCGCTCCTCTCGCCTCAGTGAGTTCTCCGATCATCCGCTGCTCAAAGAAGCCGAGGCGATCATCTATGGAGATTCAGCTAATCCATTAACAAACTGGGATGAGAAAGATATCGAAGAAGTAGTCCGCTCCTATGGCTTTGAGGGTGAGGTTGAAGTGCTCTCCTTCACTGAGGAGCGAATCTTCACTGAAGAGAACATTAAAGGATATCTGAACAACTCCTACTTACCTGCATTGAACATTGAAGGGGATCCTGTGGTTATCAGGTCAATAATCAAAGCCCTTACCAACAAGAGTCTTTCCTACACTCAGAGCATTGCTGTTTTACGTTTTGTAAAGGATTTATAATCCTCTTTCGTGGATGTTGACAAAGAATTAGGTTTTTGGCATAGTAAGCAACGTTGAATCGCACTGGTCAAAACCACTGCTTCAGCTTCTTGGTGGAAGTAGTTCAAAGGTAGAGCACCAGATTGTGGATCTGGTTGTTGCGGGTTCGAGCCCCGTCTTCCACCCTTTGGGCGGATATAAAATGCGCTCGTAGCTCAGCTGGATAGAGCGCCGGACTTCGAATCCGTAGGTCGAAGGTTCGAATCCTTCCGAGCGCGTAGTTTTTTGTTAGGTATATATTCGCACGGGCCGCTAGCTCAGATGGTAGAGCAGCAGACTCTTAATCTGCGGGTCAAAGGTTCGATCCCTTTGCGGCTCAGGATGTGGTATACTAAGTACCACGCACCGCGAGAGTGGTGAAATTGGCATACACGCCAGACTTAGGATCTGGTACCTTACGGTGTAGGGGTTCAAATCCCCTCTCTCGCAAGACCGTTTGTCAACGATTTGCGAAAGTAGCTCAGTGGTAGAGCTCCACCTTGCCAAGGTGGATGTCGCGGG
>CAYUHP010000047.1:0-4726 GCA_964444595.1 uncultured Sphaerochaeta sp.
GGTAACAAAAGAAGCGATCGTAAAAAGCGTCCGTTCCCTCTTTACACTTACATAGCCTTTCTTTTTTCTTGCTCACTCGCTAGAATACAAACCACTTGGGCCTTCGGGTCCGAAGAGGAGTATTGATGATGGATATCGATGTGAAGAACCTCCACCCCTTGGAGGTCCGTCTCTTAAGGCATGTATCCTTAGGTGAGGCGATCGACGCCACTCGCTTAATCAGCGAGCTCGGGTACAATGTTGGCCAATGCAACCAGAGCTTCAGCTGGCTTGAAGCGAAGGGCTTTATTAAAGAAGAAGCACGCGTAAGTCGAACATTTTATGAACTAACCGATGTGGGTAAGGTTCAAGCCCAAGAGGGTACCCCCGCCGAACGCATCTTTAGCTTCCTCAAAGAACATGGGCCAACTGCGCTACCGAAGATCGCCGAACTGCTTCAATTGGACCGAAGTGAAGTCGGCTCCTCCTTTGGGTTACTCTCCAAAGGTGGGTTTGTCGGTATGAATGAAGCAAATGACGCTGAAACCAAAGCCCAAAGTCTCGTCGGAGCAATTCTTTTGACTCGAGAGCTTCTTAAAAGAGGTCTTGCGGGACTGTTAGATGACGATACGCTGAGTGATGAAGAAAAAGCTGCGATCGCAAGGATCGCCAAGAAGCGAGGTGCAGCAACCTCGCCATTTAAAGTAATCGAACGGGAAGAGGTCACCTACGTCCTCACCGAAGAGGGGCAAAAGGCCAAAGAGGCGATCATCGCTGCGAAGATCAGCGGTGAAGAGCTGGGCTTAGTAACCAGCGAGATCCTCTCCTCCGGTTCCTGGAAAGAAGCAACGTTCCGCCCGTATGCGCTCAACGCCCCCACCAGTCGCCTCATCGTAGGCAGGCACAATGCATACGCCAACTACTTGCAGTGGGTAAAGGACAAGTTGACCAGTCTGGGCTTTGAAGAGTTTGACGGCTCCTTGGTTGAAAACGAGTTCTGGAACGGTGATGCGTTATTTATGCCGCAGTTCCACTCTGCGCGGGATATCCACGATGTGTACTACGTCAAAGAACCCCGGCACGCCAAAGTGATCGAAGAGCCCTGGCTCAGCAACGTTGCTCAAACCCACGAAGATGGGTGGAAGACCCAAAGCCGTGGCTGGGGATATACGTTCGACCATGAGTTCACTCGTCGCCAGGTCCTGCGCAGTCAAGGAACCGTCCTTTCAGCTCGCCAGCTGCCCAAGGCAAAAGTTCCCGGTAAGTACTTCGGAGTTGTTCGCTGCTTCCGGTACGACCAAGTCGATGCGACCCACGGTGCTGACTTCTATCAAACCGAAGGAATCGTCTTGGGCAATGACGTGAACCTCAAGAACCTTCTTGGACTTTTGAAGATGTTTGCCGAAGAGATCGCTGGAGCCGAGGAAGTTCGCTATGTCCCGGGGTACTTCCCGTTTACTGAGCCCTCGATCGAGGTGCACATCAAGCACCCCACCTTGGGATGGTTCGAGCTCGGCGGGTCGGGAATCTTCCGCCCCGAGGTAACCAAGCCCCTCGGAATCGATGTGCCGGTACTTGCTTGGGGCCTTGGGATTGACCGAATGGCGCTGATGCACCTCGGTCTGAATGACCTTCGCGAACTCTTTACCCCGAACATTGAGTCGGTCCGCCTGAGGAGGGGGAAGTAATGCCAAAGATTGAAACCAGTGCTCGTTACTTCTACGAGCAAGTAGGAAAAACCCTTACCGATCATGAGCTTGAAGAGATCCTTCCCGTGGCAAAAGCGGAGTTGGACGACCATGATGGGGATATCTTAAAGATTGAGTTAAATGATACGAACCGCCCCGACCTCTGGTCACCGAGCGGAATTGCTCGGCAGCTGAAATCATACTGGGAGGTTGAAGCCCCCCTCTATGACTTCTTCTCAACAGCTGAAGAGGAGTTTGAGCATGATAACCGAGTGATGATCGTCGATGCATCAGTTACTCCGATTCGACCCTATGGGATCGGGTTTGCTGCCCGCGGACACAAATCCTCAGCGGCGGACATGGAAGCCTTGATCCAAAGCCAAGAGAAGATCTGTTGGAACTTTGGACAAAAGCGCCGATCGATTGCGATGGGCATCTACCGCTCGGCGTTGATCACCTATCCGGTGCACTACCGAGGAGCCGACCCCGATGAGACAAAGTTCGTCCCTCTAGGAATGGAGGAGGAGCTCTCCTTACGCGAGATCATCAAGGTCCACCCCAAAGGAAAAGAGTACGGACATATCCATGAAAAGGATCCGCTCTTTCCCTATCTTCACGACGATAAGAACCAAACGCTTTCCTTCCCGCCGGTGATCAACAGCGCCTCGATCGGCGCCGTTGAAGAGGGCGATGATGAGCTGTTTGTTGAGTTCAGTGGAACGGAGTTGAAAGATCTGCTTCTTGCAGCAGCGATCGTTGCCTGTGATATGGCTGATATGGGCTATGAGATTCTGCCGGTCCGGGTCATCTTCCCGCAAGAGACGGAGTTTGGTAGTGAGATTACCGTTCCCTACTACTTCCAAGAACCAGCATCGTGTACGGTGGAGGAGATTCATAAGACCCTTGGCGATCCCCTTAGTGATGATGAGATCGTTCGAGGATTGAGGCGAATGGGAATCTATGCCGTGGTTGATGAGGGTAGGGTGTTTGCCACCGTGCCGGAGTGGAGGAACGATTTCCTTCACGCAGTTGACCTGGTCGAAGACGTTATGATCGGTCATGGACTGGGAAACTTTGAGCCGGTGATGCCTTCTGACTTTACCGTCGGTCGCCTCACTGAGGCGGAGGAACTCGGCCGAAAGATTAAAGATCTGATGGTCGGTCTTGGCTTCCAGGAGATGATGTACAACTACCTCGGCTCACGAAGGGAGTATATTGATAATATGCGCTATCCTCTCGAGAAGTGCATCATCATCTCCAATCCGATGAGTGAGAACTATGAAGTGGTTCGCCCCTCGATTCTTCCCAGTCTCTTAGAGAGTGAGAGTGTCAGTGCTCATACCCCGTTCCCTCACCGGATCTTTGAAGTTGGTAAAGTTGCTTACATCGATGATTCGACGAATAGCGGGACGACTACCCGAAACAAGCTTGGCTTCCTTGCCAGTGATTCGGTGATGGGCTACAACGAGGTCTCTACCTTTGTGTCTACGCTCTTTTACTTCCTTTCAACGGAGTATACGTTAGCCGAAGTAGGAGAGGATGGTCGCTTCATCCAAGGCCGCTGTGCTCAGATCATGGTAGATGGAAAGAAGGTTGGAATCTTTGGCGAAGTCCACCCTCAAGTCCTTGAACACTGGAAGAGCGACACACCCACCGTTGTGTGTGAGGTCGACCTTGATACGCTTCTGGGACATTAAGAGTAAGAAAACATAAAACTGTAAGTACATTCAGGCCCGGGAGAGGATCTCGGGCCTGAGCTTTATTTATAACCTATACCCAACCCCCACACTGAGCTGAAGATCATGAATCGCTGGATTGCTCGAAATATTCTTCGGGTTCTTGATCCAAATGTAGTCTGCTTGGGCGTAGAGGGAGAGATTTGGAAGGATTTGATACGAGCCCTTGAGAGTAAGGTCAATGGTTGTGGTAGCACTGTCTCGATTCCCTGCTTGCGGGTCACGGTCATTGCCCGTGGGGTGGCTTGTTGTAGGAGTGCTTTGGTAGGGGTTACTTCCCCCTTCGGGAGTCACCTTATTATACAGTGTTCCTTGGTCAGTCGTTCCATGAACCATCGCAAAGATGTTTGTCTCAACGTTCCACGAGCCGACCTGCTTGGCACCAAAGTTTACATTAAACACGATCGCATCGGGACCGTAACGATAGCCAAGGAACTGCTCATCGTAGTACACACCCCATCCATTCAAAAATCGTTCGGGAACCGCAACGATGAAGTTGATGCCCGCTTCTCCACTGACCTGCTTCTCTCCATCTTTACTTCGCAGGTAGAGGTAGGGGTTGGTATAGACCCCTTCGACACTTCCATAGAGAAGAATGTCTTTGATCGCATAATTTCCCTGAACACCAACAAGGGCACCCCACGCACCGGGGTCCGCCGACGGGGCTACTCCTGGAGCACCTTCAGCTCCGGGGACCGCAAACTCATCGACGACTACCTGAGAGTAGATATTCATGTTTTTAATCGGGGTGTAGTCGACTTCAAAGGTGAGGAGACTGTTGGAGTTGGCTTTGATGTAGTAGTTATGGAAGATCGTTGTTGGACTGAGAATCCGGAGGTCGATGGTGTTATCTTTACTTTGATAGATGATCGCTTCACTGAGGGCCATTCCCACCTTGTTCTTGAAGGCCGTCCACTCAAGGCGGTGGGCGAGGAGCATGTTTAACCCATGAAGGGTGGCCATTTGGGACTTCACTAGATCACCATAGTACTCATCCGGGAAGGGGAAGAATGAGGTCAGGAGGGTATACTTAAAGGAATCGGAGTAGGCGGTAAAGCGGGCGGTGTTGTGGTATTTGAGGTGGTCGCCTAACAGGAAGTTTCCGCTCTTTCCCGCACCCCATGAAAGTTGTTCTCGTCCTATTTGGAAGGAGAGGTTACTGGTACCGATCGCACCGAACGCCCGATAGGGAACTCCCATATCCAACTCGTTAGCTAGATCTTCGAAGAGGGCAAGGTTAGTGGAAAATGCTTTGGTTCCATAGTTGAAGTAGATGGGATCTGGCTTATTAGCCCACGTCTTCATACTGAGTTTCGATCCTTG
>CAYUHP010000047.1:4826-14273 GCA_964444595.1 uncultured Sphaerochaeta sp.
CCAGCTAAGGATCTTTGTTCGATTCGATTGAGCATTCGGCTCAGCTCATCAGAGCTATACGGCCCAGCGGTTGAAGGCAGGGCGAGACCTTGGTGAACTAAAAGTACTTTAATCGCTTCATACTCTGATGAATCGATCGGATAGATCTTTTGCATGTTGGTAGAGCCGAAAAGGGCTGACAAACTGCCAATGATGAGGCACAGGGATAAGATAGCTTTTCTCATAACTTCTCCTCCTGAGAACTTGGTACCGTCTTCTCGTACTATATACATTTGGTTCGATGTGTATAAAGATTTGGGCTGACTGAATTCAACAAAAAAGCAGCTGAATGATCAGCTGCTTTTGAGTGGACAAGCAAACTATTACCGGATGGTAAGCGGTATCGTAGTCGAGAAGGTGACTCCCGCTTCATCCACTACGGAGAGGATGAGATCGATCTTACTTCCGCTTGGTGTTTCCGAATCGATTACAAAGGTAAATGAATCGAGTGAACTCCCTCGGCCAAAAAAGCCTCGTTGATAATTACTCTCACCCGGGCGAAGCGTTCGACTCTTTGGCTGGGGGTCGAGGACGTGAATCCGAGCATCGGTACTCTTCAGTGATGAAGTGACATTATTCATCACAAAATTTCCAGCGTTACGATAAGCGAACAATAGAGTGAGTGCGGTATTCGTTGGAACCGCATTGAGGTGGTGAGATTGAAGCCCTACCTGAGTGAAAATGAGGCTTTTGTACGCTGGTTCAAAGTATGCACCTGGTGTGTTTCGCTCGTAGGTTCCTTCAGTAAGGAGCGTGTTGGTTTGACGGTCGTACCACCCGATGAAGACTTGGTTTTCATCATCCTGTGGAACTTGGGGAACGGAGATCGTTGATTCACTACTGAAATATTCGATTCCGTGCTTCGGATCACTGAAGAGGGTTCCTTCCTCGTAAATTGCCGTAAGCGTTAAATCCTTGGGAGGCAGCGCAATGGTCTCGCCCTCTTTGTATGTTACATTTCCATCGCTCCAAGCGGAAAGAAAACCGATGTGGCTGGGGTTAAATCTTAGCTGAGTTCGAGAAGGCAAACGGACCGAAGTTCCGGGTTTTTGAGTAAACTGTTGCGTGTAGGAGTATTGGAAGTTCGTCCCCTCGGCAGCTGCATCGAGCTTCAGTGTAACAAGTTCGGGTGGTGGGGGTGTTTGCTCGGGTTGTTGTTCCGGCAGGGGGGCAGCGAACAGACCAAGGGTCCCAATAGTGATGATACACACAAGTAAAATGGTTTTTTGAATGATTCTCATTTGGTTACTCCTTGTTGATAATCTACCTGTAGATATACCAAAGGCTTTCGCAGAAGACAATCATCAGAGTCCGCAGTTCACCAAAACTCCATATTCACAAGGTTCTCTTGACAGAACGTTGAGAGAGACAGTATCGTAACGCTATGAAGAAGCACTTCCACCATCACCATATCGATGTAACGCTGCCTGACCGGTGAGCTGTGGATTGTCATATATACACGCCTCCGCTGTCGCGGGGGTCTTTTTTTATTCATTTGGAGGACGGAAGGATGGATGACGTAGTACGAATTGCAATTCAAAAAAAGGGACGCTTGAGTGAACAATCTCTTGCGATTATCAAACAGTGCGGGATTAAGTTCGGTGCTGATGAACGAGTCTTAAAGGACCGAGCTACAAACTTTCCTTTGGAGTTCCTCTATGTTCGGGATGATGATATTCCTTCCTACATCGCCGACGGAGTCGCCGACATCGGCATCGTCGGCCGCAATGAGTATGATGAGCAGGCAGTAGATTTGACCGTACTGCGGGACCTAGGCTTCGCCAAGTGCCGCCTCAGCATCGCTGTTCCACATGACTTTCCCTATCGTGGTCTTTCGAGTTTAGAGGGAAAACGAATTGCAACGAGCTATCCGACGATCTTGGGAAAGATTCTTGATGAGGCAAATGTCAAAGCAGATCTGATCTCCGTCTCCGGAGCAGTTGAGATCACTCCCCTCGTTGGCGTTGCCGATGCAATTTGTGACTTAGTCTCCACCGGAGCAACGCTTGCGATGAACGGCCTCAAAGAAGTGGAGACGATCTATCGCTCCACTGCGGTGATGATCGCTCGAAAGGAGATGGGCTCCAACGTAAAGGAAGAGATCCTTACTCGCTTGCTCCTTCGAATCGATGCGGTGATGCAAGCTGCCTCGTACAAGTACGTCATCTTCAACTTGCCTGAGGGCCAATTGGAAGCAGTGGCAGCAGTGATCGGAGGAATGAAGAGCCCGACGGTAACAAAGCTTATGGAAAAAGGGTGGGTGTCGGTTCAAAGCGTTGTGGCGGAAGATACCTTCTGGGAGGTGTTCGAGCAGCTCAAAGCTCTCGGTGCCCAAGGAATCTTGGTCACCCCGATTGAAAAGATGACGGAGTAGCTATGACCTATCTTCAGCGTTTTGATAATCCCAAGGATGAAGAGCTCCAAATCTTCTGTACGCGGAACCTCTTAGATGAAACTTCGGTCCAAGCCTCAGTAGAAGAGATCCTTGCAACGGTGAAGAGGGAAGGTGACTCTGCTCTTTTACGCTATTCCAAAGAATTTGATGGCGTTACTCTTTCTTCGCTCACCGTCAGTGAGGAGGAAATATATGCAGCGGTAGCAACCGTCAATGTCGAACTCAAAGAAGCAATTACCAAAGCAAAAACCAATATCCACACATTCCACGAAGCTCAAAGGGGTGAAGGTGAGTTCGTTGAAGTTGAGTCGGGAATAGCTCTGCAAAGGAAAATCGTACCGATTCGACGGGTAGGGTTGTATATCCCCGGCGGGACAGCTCCTTTGTTTTCCACCGTCTTGATGCTTGCCATTCCGGCAACGATTGCTGGGTGCAGTGAGATTGTTCTCTGTACCCCTCCAAATAGCGAAGGGGCGATTCATCCGGCGATCTTGTACGCTGCAAAGCTCTGCGGGGTGACGGAGATCTATAAAGTCGGCGGGGCTCAAGCAATCGGGGCGCTGGCGTATGGAACTGAGACGGTGAAAAAAGTCGATAAGATCTTTGGCCCGGGGAATCGCTTTGTTACCGAGGCAAAGAGCCAGGTCGCCCGATCGATCTGCGCGATCGACATGCCCGCTGGCCCGAGCGAAGTGATGGTGATCGCCAGCGATAGCTCCAGCCCTCGCTTTGTTGCTTCCGACCTTCTCAGCCAAGCGGAGCATGGACCGGACAGCCAAGCGATGCTCGTGCTCATCTCATCTCACCCTGATCAATGGATCGAGCGTCTTGAAGGGCAGTTGGAAGAGCAGCTTTCAACCTTAGCTCGAGGTGAGTATGCAAAGCTGTCGTTGAAAGAGAGTCGCATCGCAGTCGTTCAAACCCTTGAAGAAGCAACACGCATCGCCAATACCTACGCCGCCGAGCACCTAATCATCAATACCGGATGTGATGAAGACGATGATCAAATACTGGATGTGATCGACAGTGCCGGATCAATCTTCGTAGGCCCGTATACTCCGGAGTCCGTTGGCGATTATGCCAGTGGAACGAACCACACCCTGCCTACCGGCGGATGGGCTCGTTCGATGAGCGGTGTTTCCACCGACTCCTTCATAAAGAAGATAACGATTCAAACCCTCACCAAGGGTGGCTTGAAGCAATTGGGCCCGAGTGTTGTGACGATGGCGCAAAATGAAGAACTTGAAGCCCACGCGAGGGCGGTAACGATTCGTCTGGAGGATCTATGATACAGAAGCTATTGAGAGAAAACATCGCCAACCTGAAACCCTACTCAAGTGCCCGAAATGAATTTACCGGAGTAGCAAGTGTCTACTTGGATGCCAACGAGCACTACCGTGACTTTGTCGATACGCCTGAGGCAAACCGCTACCCCGACCCAAGAGCAACGATCCTTCGACGAAAGATTGAAGAGGTCCTTGGTCTTCCGTTCGAACACACTGTTCTGGGCAGCGGCAGCGATGAGGTCATCGACAACCTCATTCGCGCCACCTGCACGCCGGGCAAAGATTCAATTCTCATCCTTCCTCCAACATACGGGGCGTACAAGGTGTTCGCCGATATCAATGACGTGAAAGTTAGTGAAGTACCCCTGCTTCCCTCTTTTGCGATCGATTTTCCAGCTCTTGAGCAGTTCCTTACTGAGGAAAAGAGCGATCGAAGTGAAGGACGACTGAAACTTCTCTTCCTCTGTTCTCCGAACAACCCAACTGGCAACAGTTACTCCTTAGAGGAGATTGAAACCGTGTTGAACCTCTTTGATGGGCTTGTGGTAGTCGATGAGGCGTACTACGACTTCAGTGAAAAAGAAAGTGCCGTTTCCCTTCTTTCGAAGTACGAATATTTAGTCGTACTTCGAACCCTCTCCAAAGCGTGGGGCCTCGCCAGTGCTCGGGTGGGAATCGGGGTTGGATGCATTGACCTTGTTGAGGTGATCAACAAGATTAAGTACCCCTATAACCTCGGATCTCCCGCTCAAAACCTTGCTCTTAAGGCGCTGGGGAACGCTGAAGCGGTTCGCCAGAGCTTAGAGGAGGTAACAGAGGAGCGAGAGCGATTATCAAAAAGTTTTTCTGAGTTTGAGTTTGTCTATGAGGTATATCCCAGTGATGCAAACTTCTTGCTGCTTCGGGTGGATGATGCAAACCGGCTCTATACGTTTTTGACTCAGAGCGGTACGATTATTCGTAATCGAACGCGGGAGCGAGGTTTGGAGAACTGTGTTCGCATTACGGTAGGCAGTAAAGATGAGAATGACTCCCTTCTTTTGGGATTCGAAGCGTATATGAGGAACTACTATGCATAAGAAGTTGTTATTTGTTGATCGGGACGGGGTGATCGTCGTTGAAGACCAAGTCGATACCTTTGAGAAGATTCGCTACATCCCTGGAGTCTTCAACGCCCTCAAGCGCTTGGTTGATTCCAATCAATTTTATCTTGTCCTTGTTTCCAATCAGGATGGAGTGGGAACTCCCTCCTTCCCACTGGAGGACTTTGAACCGGTCCACCGACGGATCATGGAAACCCTCCAAGGCGAAGGGATCATCTTTGATGAGGAGTATATCGACTACTCGCTTCCTGCTGATAACAGTCCGGGACGCAAACCCAAAGCGGGGATGCTGACCTCGTTTATGGATGGCTCATGGAACCTTGAGCACTCGGTGGTGATCGGGGATCGACTCACCGATGTAGAACTGGCGAAGAACGTTGGCTGTAAAGCGGTATGGCTGGCTCCCAATGAGACCAAGCACGATCTTCCAACTGAACTCGAAGAGACGTGCATCTTAGTTTCCGACCGTTGGGGTGAGATCGCCTCCTTCTTACTCGATGAGGACAATCTTACTCCCCGAACAGCCGAAGTGAAGCGAGTAACCAATGAAACAACGATTTCGCTTTCCCTATGCTTGGATGGGGGAGGTTTGGGCGAGATTCATACCCATATCCCCTTCTTTGATCACATGCTCGATCAAATCCGCCGCCATAGTGGGTGCGACCTCTCCCTCCACGCCGATGGAGATTTAGTGATCGATGAACACCACACCGTGGAGGATATCGGTATCGCTTTGGGCGAAGCGTTTAGATCAGCGTTGGGAGAGAAGCGGGGAATTAACCGCTATGGCTTTGAAGTGTTGACGATGGATGAGGTGAGGGCAGAGGTTGCCTTAGACTTCTCCAATCGCCCCGCGTTCTCCTACGATCTTCCGATTCAAAGAGAGTACATCGGTACCTTTCCCACTGAGATGGTCGAGCACTTCTTCAAATCATTCAGTGACAGTGCCCGGTGTAACCTCCATATGAAGGTGAGCAAAGGAAACGCCCACCACCAAGTTGAGGGGTTGTTTAAGGCGTTTGCCCGGGCAGTGCGCCAAGCGATCCACCGCAACCCATACAGTGATGAACTGCCATCGACCAAGGGGGTCCTCTAATGGATATCATTCCGGCAATCGATCTGATTGAAGGGCAGGTTGTTCGCCTTTCTCAAGGTGACTACAACCAACAAACCACCTACTCCTCCAATCCATTGGAAGTAGCAAAGGAGTTTGAAGATCATGGGATTACCCGCCTTCACCTCGTCGACTTAGAGGGGGCCAAAGGCGAGGGGATCGTTAACTTGAAGGTCCTTGAAAAACTCGCCTCTTCAACCGCGTTGGTGATCGACTTTGGTGGAGGCATTAAGAAAGAGGCTGATCTGAGAGAGGCGTTTGATGCGGGAGCCCGCTATGTTACTGTGGGCTCAATTGCCGTAACTGAGCCTGATCTAGTCAAAGAGTGGATCAGTACTTTCGGATCTGATCGGCTGATCCTTGGAGCCGATAGTAAAGATCGGATGATTCGTACCCATGGCTGGCTCCAAGAAAGCGAAGCGGAAGTAACGACCTTTATCCAGTCGTACGTCAGTGCAGGCTTACATACCGTCATCTGCACCGACATCTCCAAGGACGGGATGCTCAGCGGTCCTTCTTATGAGCTGTACGGTGAACTGCTTGGTTCGATGCCATCGTTAAAGTTAATCGCATCCGGCGGAGTCTCATCAATCCTAGATCTTGAGCGGTTGAGAGACTTGGAGATGGATGGGGCAATTATCGGGCGAGCCTTGTATGAGGGGACGATTACCTTAGAAGAGGTGGCGAGGTTTATCGGATGAGTAAGAAACGAGTTATCGCTTGTCTTGATGTAAAAGAGGGGCGGGTAGTTAAAGGCGTGAACTTCGTCGGTCTCAGCGATGCGGGCGACCCCGTTGAGCTCGCCCGCCATTACAGTGAGCTGGGAATCGATGAGCTGGTGTTGTTGGATATCACCGCTACGGTTGAAAAACGAAAGACATTCATTGAGTTGGTGAAGCGCATCTCGGAGGTTATCACGGTTCCGTTAACTGTCGGTGGCGGAATTGCAACTGTCCAAGATGCCAAAGCGCTTCTCGCCTCAGGAGCTCGTAAGATCTCGATCAATTCAATGGCGGTTAAAGATCCCACGCTCATTACTAAGATCGCCACCGAGGTAGGTTCAAAACACCTCGTGGTGGCGATCGATGCAAAAGAGGGGATGGTGACCGTCCAAGGTGGCCGTGAGGTTACTGACAAAGAGGTGATCTCCTGGGCCAAGGAAGTGGAGGAACTCGGAGCGGGGGAGATTCTCTTGACCTCGATGGACCGTGACGGGGTGAAGGGTGGGTATGATCTCGTTTTGACCAAAGAAGTTGCCGCTGCAGTTTCGATTCCTGTCATCGCTAGTGGTGGGGCGGGGTCGATGGAGGATTTTGCTCAAGTTTTTGAAGAAACAGGAGCTTGTGGAGCTCTCGGGGCGTCAGTTTTCCATTTTCAGGAGATAGATATCCCAAAGCTACAGATTTTTCTTGCTCAACGTGGTATAACTACCACCACAGGGATCTAAGGAGAGGCAATCTATGGCGGTAGCATTTGAAAAGATGGGTGGTTTGGTTCCGGCAATTGTTCAAGATGCAGTTACCAGAAGAGTGTTGATGCTCGGATACATGAACGAAGAGGCACTGAAAGTCACCCGCGACCGAGGATTGGTTACATTCTGGTCGCGCACTCGTCAAACACTCTGGACGAAAGGCGAGACGAGCGGAAACTACCTTGAGGTCCGTGACATTATCGAAGATTGCGACAATGATACCCTCTTGATCAAGGCGATTCCCACCGGGCCAGTGTGCCACACCGGAAAAGACACGTGCTTTGACGAAATCAACAACCCCGAAGAGGTCTCTTCTCCTGAGTTTCTTTTCTATCTCCAAGAGGTCATCCAAGATCGTCGTGAATTTCCCTTAGAAGGTTCCTACACAAACCATCTCTTCAGCCGCGGGCTGAACAAGATCGCCCAAAAAGTGGGCGAAGAAGCCGTTGAGCTTATCATCGAAGCAAAAGATGACAATAAGAACCTCTTCTTAGGTGAAGCTGCTGACCTCATCTACCATTTCCTCGTCCTCCTAACTCAAAAGGAGATCGGTCTCGAAGAGGTCATCGACGTATTGAAACTCCGCCACAGCCGTTAAGAGAAGAGTTCGATCCCCTCCAAGAACATCCTTGGAATATGGAAGGGGCCTTTGAACATATTGCCCTTCAAATCAACTGAAAGTGATCCATTTTTGTGGAGGTAGCCGTACCACTCCCCATGCTCTTCATCCTTGAAGTGCTTCAGTGTCCACTCATAGATTTGGTTGAAGTGAGTCAGATAGTGTTCATCCCCGCTTTGTTGGTAGGCAAAAAGGGTGGCGATCACCGCCTCGGTTTGCGGCCACCAGAACTTCATATCATGCCAGTACTCATAGGGCGGATGACCGAGGGCATCTTTAAAGTAGATGATCCCGCCATCTTCCTTGTCCCAGCCCCACTCCCACATCCAGTCGAGCATCTTCTTGCCTAAGGCAAAGTAACTACTGTTGTTCTGTATCTTGGCTTCCTTCATGATGAACCACGCCCCTTCAATGGCGTGGCCGGGGTTCAGCATCCTTCCTTCAAAGTGGTCGAACTGCGGAACTCCATCGATTCCCGTCTGCTCCAGAACGCACTGGTTCTCTTCGTTGATAAACAATCGTTCAATCTTTTCGATGAGGGTGGCGATTAGACTGTCGTAGTAATCACTTCGCTTTGGGTTTGCTGCTCGTAACTCTTGGGCCACCACAATGATGATCATCGGAAGGGCAAAGCCTTCGCTTTTGCGCAGGAACTTCGGCTCAAGAAGATCCCCCTCCAAGGTTTTCAATGCTTGGGCGAATATTGCTTCCGCCCAAACTGGTTCTTCGCCGACTGCTCGGCTGTAGGCGGCGCTGCCCAAAGCGGCAAAGAGTTCACTGAAGATGTAGCGACTCCGTTTGATGATCGGCTCTCCTGACCGTGAAACTCGGAAGAAGAAGCGCCCGTCAGTGTCTTGGGCGTGGCTTTTGAGAAAATCCAAGCAGGATTTTGCCGCTAAGAGATAATCCTCATTCTTTTCGGCAACTCGATAGGCAGTGGCAAAGGTCCACGCTGCTCGGCCTTGGAACCAAATACTCTTATCACTTTCTAGCAGTGTTCCATCTCGACCGAGGCCTGTGAGGATTCCTCCGTGAATAGGATCAAGACCATGTTTGAGCCAGAAGGGGAGAATAGAGGTGGTCAGCTCTTCTTTGAAAAGCGAAGGGATGTGTTCGGTAGGTATCATAAAAACCTCATCGTGGGAATTGATACTGAATCATACCACGCTGGCTAAAGATTGTCTTACGCTATCATTTATCAGAATTTGATTCTTTTATCAGAAAATCGAAGATTTGAGGTGTGGGTGGTCGTATATAATCACATAATTCCACCTAAAATAGGGTGAAAAATCACATAATTACAGTGTTTAATCGAGTAAAAATCACATAATTCTAGAATTATATAAGATTTACAGGCTAAATGTGATAAAATATCACAATGAGTATACAATATTAAAAATTATGAAAATCTTCTATTTGC
>CAYUHP010000048.1:0-13787 GCA_964444595.1 uncultured Sphaerochaeta sp.
TCCTGCATATTCTACCCTCTCTGCTTAAAATTAGTCAAATCCTTCACCTGAAGAAACCATCTGGTACTGAAAGTCAAAGTGGAGTATCCTCTCGTCATGAACAACTACGATCGCTTTAGAGATGCCCTTGAATTCTGCGCATTGAGCCCGGTGTGCAAAAGATGCCCCTACTCACTTTTCACAAACCTTTACCAAGACGCTCCCAATAAACCTTGCTTTGAATCCAAAGAAAACCTTGAAGCGCTTGAACAGTGGCTTCATGGTGAAGAGGATGATCTGACTGAAGAGTTCCTTGGTGATGACCACACCTGGTTGCAAGATTTAATCAAGCTCCAGTTTAACGAGGATGATGAGTTTGAGCTTTAATCAGTGGTCACACTGAATTGAATTGCTGCACTGTAGTTGCCGGTTGCATAGAGCTCGGGATCAAAGTTTGGAATTCGAGCGAAAATCTCGCCGCTTTCTTGAACTCCGATTCCCCCCGATGACCGACTACGCGAGCCGACAGATTTGGAAACCATTCCCGCGTCTTCATTAATCGTTAACAGAGCCTCATTGGTGGCCGACAGCCCTACGCTAAACTGTATTTCCGTTTCAAGATTTGGTGCGTGCGGAGTGCCGGGTGCAAGCGCAAGTTTAAACGTTGAGTCCTGACCATCTTCGCCAGCACGAACGATGATGCGGAAACTTGCTTTTCCCACATTTGAAAAGAGTCTATAACTTCCGATCGAAATATCGCGACCGCGAGCCTGAGTTAAGTCCACGTTTTCCGCTTCACTGGAGACATCAACATGAAAATATTGATCCGCCGGCATTCGTCCTTGCAGGAAGAAGGAACTGATCACCGGCGTAGCTGCACCAAGCGATCCAAGGATAATGAGAAGGAGGGTACTTACCCCCACCAAACGTTTCAATTGATCAATCACAGGCACTATCATCATATCTCTCTTCCTAAGAGAAAGTGTACTGAGGCAAATAACGGGTGTCAAGAGTTATAAGAGTCCATCGGGTGCTTTTCAATAAGCTTGAAAGAACAGATGATATTTCTTTCATATACAACTAATTAGCGCTCTAAACCTTCTGACACATGGTTTTCAGCCCAATGGATATATGTTGAGTATCTTTAGATTGAAGGGTTGCAATGATTCCCGTTGTTTCGATACTATTACTCTTGGTTTTTGGGTCCGTAGCTCAGTTGGATAGAGCGTCTCCCTCCGGAGGAGAAGGTCGTGCGTTCGAATCGCGTCGGACTCAATATGTTGAGGCTGTTTTTACAGCCTCTTTTTTTGGGCGTATACTTTTTATCCAATATTCGGTATTCTTAACCAATGAGTATTCGAGTCCTCTTCTTGGGAGAAGTTGTGGGTAAAGCGGGAATCCAAATCGTCCGCCAAAACCTCAAAACGTTTCGAGAGGAGCAACAAATAGATTTAGTTATCGCAAACGGCGAAGGTGCCACCGGAGGCTTCGGCCTCGGAAAGGCTCATTCTATGCAGTTGTTAAAGAGTGGCATCGATCTGATCACCGGAGGTGAAAAGATCTACTACAAGATCGACATGGTTGAGTTTATCGACAAAAACCCCTCAATCCTTCGCCCCGCTAACTTCCCCCAACAAAACCCAGGCCGTGGAGTTCGGTACGTGACCGTCGGCGAGACCAAGGTTTGTGTCATCAACATCTTGGGAAACGCCGATTTTCCTCGAACGCACTTAAGCAATGCATTTGCCCTCGCTGAGCAGTTGGTTACAAAAGCGAAAGAAGAGGGAGCAGTTGTCTTGGTCCAATTCCACGCCTCCCCGAGTGCTGAAAAACAGGCGATGGGCTTTCACCTTGCTGGTAAAGCGGCTGCGGTGATCGGAACCCACTCCAAAGTACTGACCTCGGATGCTCAGATTCTTGAAGGCGGAACCGCCTACATCACCGACAACGGTCGGTGTGGCAGCCAGCTGAGTGTTGGCGGGTTCGAGCCGGAAGCCGAGATTGAAAAACAGATCACCCAACTGCCAATTCGCAGTAAAGAATACTGGGAAGATACAGCGATGGTTGGAGTAATCGTTGACATTGATGATGCGGGCAAAGCTACGGCGATCGAGCCGATTCGCTCTGCCCCCAAGGAGGAGTAACCGTGCTGGAAGTGGTTACCGTTCACGATATATCCGCAAAGGACCGAATCCAAGTCTCTTGCTCTTCAGCAGCGTGCGAAGGGTGCAAAGGCGGGATCTTTTGCAATACAAAGAAACGAGTCTTCGATGTAGCAAACATCGAAGGTCTCTCGATTGAAAAAGGTGATCAAGTGGAGATTCACATGAAGACGGGAAAGACGATCGGCGGTACCCTGCTGACCCTCATCGCCCCGCTCTTGCTCTTTCCACTTGGCTATTACATCGCCAAAACCTTCGCTCTCGGCGAGGGTGTAAGTACCCTCATCGCGCTTGGATCGATCGCCCTTGGCTTTGTCGGAGTCTGGATCTACTTCAAAATTCACGAAACTTCCTACCTCCCTACCGTCGAACGGGTGATCAAAGACACTGAATAAGATTGCCCAAGGCTCGCGGGACAGGTATACTCAATCCATGACGAAGCGAATCCTTGGCATGGTTCTTGCTTCTCTCTTACTCCTATCCTGTGCCTTGGAGCCCACAATTCAAGCTCCGAGTGATTCGAGTAAGCGACAAGCGGACCTTACCCTCTTTGAAGCAACATACACCTTCGGGTTTTCGAAGGGAGGACCCCTTGCGGTCAGTGCAAAAGAGCTCGCGTTTCTTGAAGAACAAAATGAAGCAGTGATGCACAATCTTACCTTCACCGGCTACGATGAAGGTGGGAAGGCTTACCTGCAAGGCAGAGCGGAAAACGCGGTGATCAGTACCGACACCTACGATGCCCACCTCAAAGGAGGTGTTGAGGTTCAACACCTCGATGAGGATATCCACATCTTCGCTGAAGAACTCCTCTGGTCCGATGAACAACAAACACTGCGCTCATCCAAAGATACCCTCGCAACGATTATCATCGATGAAGAGATCACCCTCACAGGCGTTGGACTTATGATCGATTTCACCACCCTTGAGGTACGCTTTGAGAAGATCATCGAAGGGACGGTTCGCCGATGAAACGATTGACCATCCTCGCTGTTGTGCTTGCCTTCACCCTTGGCCTTTTAGGTGCCAATGATATCTCCTTTGAGGGGGGTAAAACTTCGATGCAGACCCAAGCGGGTCGGCAGGTGATTACCTTAAGCGATCGGGCTCGGATTCAAAGCGGTTCCATTATCCTGCGTGCCGATACGATCACCCTCTCCGGCGATGATTTCCGCTACGTGCTTTGTAGCGGGAATGTTGTCCTTAAAGATGAGGAGCGCGAACTCAACCTTCGCTCCAACCGCCTCTTTTATGATCGGGATTTGGAAGAGATTCGCATCGATGGGTATTTTGAACTGGATGACCCAAAGAACGAGCTGCTAGCCCGCGGCTTCGGTCTTACCTACTCGATCGATGAGGAGCAACTCGCCCTTCACGCTCAAGCGCACGTTGAGAAGCACACCTCCTCTGGGGCGATGGTGTGCAAAGCGGATTTGATGCATTTTGACCGAAAGCTCATGAGCCTCAGCCTCTACGGCAAAGCGCTCGTCGACTGGAGTAATGACCACTATGAAGCCCAACAGATCATCGTTGATCTGGAAAAAGAGGAGATCACCGCCGAAGGTTCGATCAAGGGAGTGATCCATGGCTAACTCACTGATCGTTTCCAACCTCTCCAAGCGCTACGGACGCCGCCTTGTAGTGAACGACCTCTCCTTCTCGATGAAAGAGGGTGAAATTGTTGGCCTTCTGGGCCCCAACGGTGCAGGCAAGACCACCTCCTTCTATATGATCGTCGGCTTTCTGAAAGCCCGAAGGGGCTCGATCATCCTCAATGGCGAGGATATCACCCACCTTCCTATGCATGAACGATCGCGCAAAGGACTCTCCTATCTTCCCCAAGAGCCTTCGATCTTCCGAAAACTTTCGGTGAAGGATAATATCCTTCTTGTTGCTCAAAGTCGGGATGACCTCGGACGGAGGGAAAAACACCAACTGACTGAGGAGCTGATCGTCGAATTCGGACTGTCGGCAGTGGCCCGGCAAAAAGGATACACCTTAAGCGGGGGCGAACGCCGCCGCTGCGAGATCGCCCGTGCTCTTGCTGCCAATCCCTCCTTTCTCCTGCTCGATGAGCCGTTTGCCGGAATCGACCCCAAGGCGGTATATGAGATCAAACTCCTGATCAAAAAGCTCGCCAGCCAAGGAATCGGCATTCTCTTAACCGACCATAACGTCCGAGACACTCTCTCGGTTACCACAAGTGCCCACATTATCAATGATGGCTCAATCCTTGTTTCCGGTACGAAGGATGAACTCCTAGCCCATGAGATGGCTCGAAAGATCTACTTTGGCGAGGAGTTTGAGGAGAAGATCTGATGGCCCTAACTCCTTCCTTAACCGTTACGCAAAAACAGCAACTCAAGCTGACTCCGCAGCTGATTCAATCCTTTGAGCTGATGACCCTTCCGCTTGCAGAGCTCCAACAACGGATCAAAGAAGAGGTTGCAACAAACCCGGCCCTGGAGATCCCCACCGCCCGTGAACTCTCCTATGAAACGATTGCCTCAAGAAAAGCGGAGAGCGAGCTGCGTCGAGTCGATGACTCGTACGGTGACACAACCTCCTACGGCTATGATGATGAGGCTACCGAGCGCTTTCACCGGGTACTGGAACAAGTACTCACCACTGAAGAGACCCTCGCCGAGCACCTCATTGCCCAGCTTCGACTTGAAAAGCTGAGTGAAGAGGAGATCAATACGGGCATGAGAATTATCACCAACCTCGATGACAATGGGTTTTTCATCTATGAGCCGGAGTTTTTCCTCGGATCGGAGCAGATGGAGCACTATGAGAAGATCATAAATCTTTTGCACACCTTCGATCCGATTGGCATCGGCGTACCCTCTTGGCGCGAGTCGTTGATCGTCCAGGCGAAGTATCAAGGATTGAAAGATGAAGAACTGGATCAGTTCACATCCCTGGTAAACGATAACCTTGAGTTGATGCGAGCCAACAAGCGCGAGCAAGTAGCCAAGAACTTGGGCATCGATGAAGAAGAACTGGACGCGTTGTATACCTTTCTCAAAACCTTAACCCCCTTCCCTGGCAAAGGTTTTGCCTCCGGGCCCCAGCACTACGTGATCCCCGATCTCTCAATCCGGGTTGAAGAGGGTGATCTTCAACTGAAGATGAACGACATCGCCCTGCCGGATATCCGTATTAACCCGGAGTTTGAAGCCTTAGGTGAAAACAAAGATGCAAAAACCTACATCCAAGAGCAGATCAAGAAAGCAAACGACATCATCTACCAACTCGATCTTCGGAACAAGACTCTCTACAAAGTCGCCTTGGTTCTCCTCCGTGAACAGCGCGAGTTCTTTATCCTCGGACCCCAGTACATTAAACCACTGACTCAAAAAGCCGTTGCCGCCGAGATCGGGGTTCATGAAACAACGGTCAGCCGAATTGCCACTGCAAAGTGGATTGATACGGACTTTGGAATCATTCCACTGAAGCGCCTCTTCTCCAGTGCGATGGGCGATCTCTCCAAAGAGGCGGTAAAAGAGACGATCCGGCAGATCCTTGAGGAGCAAGAGGGACAAAAAGCGTTAAGTGATCAGAAGATCGCCGATCTACTCGCCGAGCGAGGAATCAAGATCGCCCGCCGAACCGTTGCCAAGTATCGCAATGAACTCCAGATCGACCCTTCCTTCATTCGAGGAACCGATTAACACGAAGAGGGACGCCGAAGCGTCCCTCATCTAATCGTTACATCGATCTATTATCCATGATTCTTTACTTTACTTTTCTCCTTCCGAGCGGTCGCCTCGATCTTGTCTACAAGCAGTTCAATCCCTTCGTAAAGCTCGTAACAATCGGTGCTGACCATTTTGACGGTCCCCCATGAAAAGTGGATCTTTGCATCGAGGTGGAAGCCTTGGCCGGCGGTTTCGCGGGTCATGACGATATCCAGATCGTGTAAGTATCCTTCAGCGAACTGAAGCTTCTGAAGCTTTTTATCCAAGAATTCCCGGGTTTCGTCGCTTGGATTGTACCGGATGCCTCTGACTGTTAAATTCATAAGCCCTCCTTACTAGTCTTACCCTTAGAATACGACCTTGAAAGTCAATCGTCAATGGAAAGCATGGAGTTATCCGAAGGAGGGTAAAAAAACCCCGAGGGTTTTCACGCTCGGGGTAGGTAGTTCAGATTAACCAAGACCACTCTTTTTCCTGCTCCAAATATCATAGAAGACAGCAAGGAGGAGGATGGAGGCTTTTACCACATACTGCCAGTCAGCTCCGATGTTCATCAACGACATCCCATTGTTGATGACTCCCATCACAAGTCCTCCGGTAATCGCTCCGATAATCGTCCCGATTCCCCCACTCGCTGCAGCTCCGCCGATATAACAGGAAGCGATTGCATCCATCTCAAACTTATCACCCGCTTGTGGAAGGGCAGAGTTCATGTAGGCGGTAAAGACTACTCCCGATAACCCACAGAGAACTCCCATGATGACGTGGGTGGTGAAGATAACTCGCTCAGTATTGATACCCGACAGTTTAGCGGATTTTGCGTTTCCGCCAACTGCGTAAATATATCGACCGATTACCGTATTGTTCGTCAGGAACATAAAGAGGGCGGTGGTAATGAAGAGCACCAACCCAACGGTAGGGATTCCTCGATACATAGCAAATCGCGTAAAGACAAAGATAATTAACGCCGAAAGGGCGACAATCTTATAGATTGAGAAGTGGAAGGGAAGAACAGAAAAGCCTTTTTTGAGTTTTTGATTTCGTTGGCGAATCGTAAACACTGCAAGTAAGACGATCGCCAAGACCATCACGAGCAGGGAGAAGCCGTCCATCGATCCAATCGTAAACCCTTTGATCTGTAGCGAGCCGCTGGCGATCTGCTTAAAGCCATCGTCGCGCAGGGAGATTGGCGTTACGCTGGTGATGATATAGGTCAAACCTCGAAAGAGTAACATTCCCGCCAGTGTGGTGATAAACGCCGGAATCTTCATGTAGGCGATCCAGAACGCTTGGAAGCACCCGATCAACCCCCCGATAACCAATGAGAGGAGGAGCGTGGGGATAAGCCCCAAACCAAGGTTGTAGATCATCGCACTGATCGCCCCGGAGAAGGCGATTACCGAACCTACTGAAAGGTCGATGTTCCCGATGATAATGACCAATACCATTCCAACAGCTAATATTAAGATATAGCTGTTTTGGATAAAGATGTTCGTAATATTCCTGGGGGTTAAGTTTACCCCATTGGTGAGAAAGGCAAACACAAGCAGGATAAGACCAAGCATGATAAACATGGAGAGCTTTCTGATATTCTGTTTGATTAATTCTGCGAAGGAAAGTTGTTCGATATTTGCGTTTTCGAGTTGCATTGGTGCCTCCTGCTATCCGATTAAAGCCATTTGAAGAATGCCTTCCTGAGTTGCTTCTTCGCCGGGAATAACCCCTTTGATCTTGCCCTCATTCATGACATAAATGCGATCCGACATACTGATTGCTTCTGTTAGCTCTGATGAGACAACGATGACACTTTTACCTTGCTTTACCATCTCATTCAGAATGCTATAGATCTCGTACTTTGCACCAACGTCAATTCCTCTTGTCGGTTCATCAACAATGAAGATGTCGGGGTCAGCCATCAAAGCCCGCGATAAGACTACCTTTTGTTGGTTTCCACCAGAGAGGTTTCGCACCAGCTGCTCCAAGGAGGGAGTCTTTATTTGAAGGGCTTCTTTGTAGTGGTTGGCCTCGCTCAGTTCGAGGTCCTTATTCAATACTCCGCGTTTTGAAATTTTCTTCAACGAAGAGTTCGTAATATTCGTTTTAACATCTTGGATTAAGATTAACCCCAGCGTCTTTCGGTCTTCGGAGACGTACCCTACCCCTTTCTCGATCGCATCTTTGGGGCTTTTGAAGGTGACTTTCTCGCCGTTGAGGATGATCTCACCAGAGGCTCCGTAGCCATAAGATCCCCCGAAGATTGACATCATCATCTCCGTTCTTCCGGCGCCCATCGGGCCACAGAAGCTTACGATCTCCCCCTTCTTCACGAAGAAGGAAGCATCGTCGATGATCTTCATCGTATGGTAGTCGGGGTGATAGACGGTCCAGTTTTTTACCTCAAAGACAACATCACCGATTTGAGGTTCTTTTTGTGGAAAGAGATTCTTCAGCTCACGGCCAACCATCCCTTTGATGATCTCCTGCTCCGTAACTTTCTGCTTGGAGAGATCCAAGGAGACAACGGAGAGACCATCGCGGAGGATCGTGATTGAATCCGCTACATAGAGGACTTCATCCAGTTTATGACTGATCATAATGCAGGTGATTCCTTCCTTCTTAAACTCTTTTAAGAGGTTCAGCAGATTCTGGCTCTCCTCATCATTCAACGAACTGGTCGGCTCATCGAAGATGATCAATTCAGCGTTTTGGCTGATCGCTCGGGCGATCTCCACAAGCTGTTGTTTTCCCACCGACATCTTACTGACGATGGTTTCGGGGGACTCCAATAGCCCCACCCGTTTCAACAAAGGGTAGGATTCTTTGAGACACGTATCCCAGTCGATAACTCCAAAGCGAGTTTTCATGTGACCGAGAAACAAGTTTTCATAGATAGGAAGGTACGGACTTAACGTAAGCTCCTGGTGAATAATTGACAGACCTGCATTTTCACTATCTTTCGTACTTTTATAGTTGGTTTCAACTCCGTTAAAGAAAACTTCACCCTCGTACTCCCCTTTGGGGAACACGCCGCTGACGACATTCATCAGAGTCGATTTACCGGCTCCATTTTCGCCAACCAAACAGTGAATCTCCCCTCGTTTAACCTTGAAATCGACTTGATCTAAGGCTCGTACTCCCGGGAAATCTTTGGTGAGGTTTCTCACTTCAAGAATATAATCTTCGCCCATACTCCCCTACCTAATAATGGACAGCAACCCGGCAACGAAGGTTACCGGATGCTGCCACGTTGTTTACCTACAAAAAACGATTATCGAATTTGATCCGCTTTGTAGTAGCCACTGTCGATCATAACTTTGACGTAGTTGTCTTGCGTTACTTTGACGGGCTCGAGCAGGTAGGATTTGACAACCTTCTTACCGGTGTCGTAGGTCTCGGTATCTAAGCGGGCGCCCGGAACGTTCGGGGTTTCGCCTTTGAGGATTGCATCGGCAAGAATGATCGCTGCCTTTGCAAGATCTCGAGTGTCCTTAAACACGGTCATCGCTTGTTTTCCTTCCTTGATGAATTGAATCGATGCCAACTCACCGTCTTGGCCGGTAACAACGGGGATGTTGTTGCGATACTTCGCATCGGTCAAGAGCGCCTCAATGATTGCTCGGGCAAGGGTGTCGTTTGGTGCAAGAACTGCATCAAGGACGTAGTTGGCCGCATCACCAATGAGGAGGTTTTCCATCCGCTGCTTTGCCAAGTCAGCACGCCAGTTCTCCGTTGCGATTCGGGCAAAGTTCCCGCGGTCATCGGAGGAGAGCGGAGCCGGTCCGACGATCTTCAACACGCCCTTCTCAACGAATGGGCGAAGTTCGCTCATCGCACCGTCGAAGAAGAAGAATGCGTTGTTATCGGTTGGGGATCCTGCAAAGAGGGTGATGTACTTCGGATTTGCGGTTGTTGCTTTTGCGAGATCAAGCGCTTCAACAATTGCCGAACCTTGGAACTGTCCAACTTTGAAGTTATCAAAGGTGATGTAGTAGTCATATTGGTCACTGTTGGTGATCAAGCGGTCATACGCAATCACTTCAACCCCATCACGGCGAGCATCGGCGACCGCCGAGAGAACTCCCTCGTTGATCGATCCGATTACCAGAAGATCGGCTCCCTTGGTGATGAAGTCAGAAATCTGAGCATTCTGCTTCGTTTGGTCAGCATCACCATAGGCAACTTCAGCTTTGTAGCCCATTTCAACTGCGGCAGCTTGAAGAGCTGCTCCATCCATTTGCCATCGCTCAACGTGGGTCTCTGGCATAGCCAAGCCGATAAACTTCTTACCCTTTTCTTGGGTGGCTTGGGCAAACACCATTGCACCAACAAGTAGTAGAATAAGAGTTACAAGAGCAAATTTTTTCATGTGTCACTCCTTCTTTAGTCGAGAAAATCGACTGTCCATTAGTATCTAAATCGTACGATTCAGATCAGCACTTTTGATGATAACCCACTTTATGCACGAACACAATAGCAATTTTGTAGAAGAACTCATCAAATTTGTTCACTTGCCTCTCATTGGTTAGACGGCGTTATCTCTTGCAAGGTGCTACTAACAACTGTATAGTAGTATCCGTAATGGCTACATTTACTGTGTTCGATTTACTTGACTTAGATATCAAGGAACGAAACCATCTACGCCTGAGGTGTACTGCTGGTCGTTCGGGGTTATCACGCCCGATCAATACGAGTAAAATAAGTCGCCCCGGCTTACCACTGAGTGGGTTTTTTGAAGAGTTCAGCGCCCAAGCCGTTCAAATCTTCGGCCGCGGCGAGCAAGCGTATCTGCGCACGCTGGAAAAAACCAACCAAATGCAGCACGTGGAAAAACTCTTCTCCTACCCGATTCCCGCCTGCATCTACACCGATCGGGGCGAACCGAGTAAAAAGATCATCGAGCTGGCGGAAAGCTCGGCCGTTCCGCTTTTGGTCACTGACCTTCCTTCGGGTGATTTCTCCCGAATCCTCTATCAAAGCTTGGATGAGATCTTCAGCCCAACTCAAACGATCCACGGGGTCTTCGTTGAAGTGTATGGAATCGGCGTGTTGATCATCGGTGACAGCGGAGTCGGAAAAAGTGAAACTGCCCTGGAGTTGATGGAACGCGGACATCGGATCATCAGCGATGACGCGGTGCGCCTGCGCAACATCGGCGACACCTTTCTCATCGGAACCGGTGAGAACCCTGCCCTCGCCCACCACATGGAGATTCGGGGCCTGGGGATCATCAACTTGGCAAACCTCTACGGAGTTGGGGCAATTCGGGATCGCAAGCAAGTGCAGCTGGTGATCCAACTGGAGGACTGGGATGCAACAAAAGAGTATGACCGAGTTGGTAGTGAGATAGTTACCACCTACCTTGGCATCTCGATTCCTTTAGTAATCCTTCCAGTAAAACCGGGAAGGAATATCCCCATCATTATTGAAACTGCCGCTCGGAATGAGCGTTTAAAGAAGCTTGGCTATTTTTCCGCCAAGGAGTTTGACCAAAACGTGAAGAAGTGGCTCGAAAGCGAATCTGCCCGCAAGATCTACTACGACGCTGAGGAGGATTTTTGATGATACAGCGTGAGCTCGTCGTCACGACAAGAGCCGGGATCCATACCCGCCCGGCAGCTACGATCGTAAACGTGGCTAGCCGCTTCGAAAGTGATCTGTTTTTTGAACGAGGGACGATGAAAATTAACGGAAAATCAATCATGGGAATCATCACCCTCGGAGCAACCCATCAGACGACCTTAACAATGATTTGTGAAGGAAGCGATGAAGAGGCCCTCGCCGATGCGATCGAAGAGCTCTTCATCAACCGGTTCGAGGAGTAATACTATGATTCGACCATTGACCAACCGCCAACGGGATGTAGCAACCTTTATCACTACCTTTATTAAGCAAAACAGCTATCCACCTTCGGTGCGTGAAGTCGCTGAACACTTCAGCTTTTCAGTCAAAGCAGCGCATGACCACCTCAAGGCTCTTGAAGCAAAACGGGTAATTCGAACGACCCCTGGCTCCTCGCGATCGATCGAGATCATCGCCGAAGAGTTTATGGAAACCGAAGAGGTGATCGAAGTTCCGGTGATCGGAACGATCGCTGCCGGAAAACCACTCTTGAGCGAAGAGAACACCGACTATCTCTTAAAGGTTCCGGTAAGCATGCTCAAAGGAGCCCGAGACACCTACTTTGCCCTGAAGGTTCGCGGAGAATCGATGATCGAAAAAGGGATCTTTGACGGCGACATTGCGATCATTAAAAAGGTTCAAAGTGCCCACAGCGGAGCGATCGTTGCTGCCACCGTTGAGGATGGCGAGGAGGGAATTACCCTCAAGGGGTACTACCCCGGTGAGGATATGATCGAACTTCGGCCCGCCAACCCCACGATGGGCCCGATCTTCACCCGATCTTGTCGGGTGCACGGAACACTCCAACTCTTGATCAGGGACTTTACATGAGCAGCTATCTCTTCCTCGGTCCCGAGGCCGGTGCTAAAGAAGATGAATTCAAACGAATCAAAAATGAACTCACCACCACCTACGGAGAGGGATTAGACTTTAAACGCTTCTATCCATTTGAAGAGGATCAGGTAGAGTTGTTTGCATCCCTAAACAACGACTCCCTCTTCAGCGACCATCGCCTTGTCCTCGTCAGCCAACTTGAAGGTGCGAACGCCGCTTTTTTCAATGAGTTGGCCTCTTACCTACAACATCCAAGTCCGAGTGCGACCCTAATTCTCGTCTCCAACGAGTTCTCCGTTCCAAAAAAAGTGATGGATTTGATTCCTAACACTCACGTCAAAAAGTTCTATGATCTCATGGAACGGGAAAAATCTACGTGGATTCGAACCTATTTCCGCCGTCTTGGGTTAACGATTACCACTGAAGCTGTCGAGCTCTTAATTGCGATGACGGAGGACAACACCCAGGAGCTGAGAACGGTGTGTAATCAACTCGCCCTGTTTTGGCAAAACACCACCCCGAATCAACCGATCGATGATGAAGCAGCTCAGACCTACCTCCACCACAGCCGAGTTGAGGATGCGTTCACCCTCTTCCCCCACTTGGTTAACGGAGACTTACGCAAAGCTCTTGCAAGTTTACACGCCCTCTTAGGCAGTGGCGATTATCAAACCCCCATCCTGCTGATCAGCGGATTACTGTGGCAGTTCAGACGCCTGCTCTCTGTTGGTGAGGGCTTTGAGGAGCACCGAGGTGAATATGAGGCGTTTACTAACGCCCACGTTCAAAACAAACCAAGTGCGATTCGCAGTCCCCGCGATAAGACTACCTATAAAACAGGAGTACAGCGATATACTCCAAGGGATGTTCGAAGGATTATCGCCCTGTTAGCTGATGTGGACATCGCAGTGAAAGAAGCCCGCACCGAAGAGGTTGAACTGGTTCTCGAGCGCCTGATCTATCAAATCATCATGAAGAAAGGCGAGCCCCTTTCGAAAGCGGGATTTGCTTCCCTTCTATAGGGAGAGCTGTTTCAACAAGCGTTGAGCCACGCTGAGCGGAAGCTTTGTTTCTTTGGCTAGATCGTGCGGATCCTTTGATAAGAGCGCTTCCAAACTTCCATATTGAGCCATCAACGCCTCACTCCGTTTCTTTCCAATTCCATCAACCGACTGAAGGAGTTGGAAGGAGGCACTTCGCGAACGAGCAGCTTGGTTGGAGGCGTTGGCAAAGCGGTGACACTCATCGCGGACCGCGATGAGGACTCGAAGCGCTTCATGACTGTGATCGAGGTTCAGATCTTCACGGCCGTCACTGAAGACGATCGTCTCCGACCCTTCGATCAAGCCGATGACGGGAATATCAAAGATCCCCAGATCATCTAGGATCTCACGCGCGGCATTTACTTGACCGTGCCCCCCGTCGATTAAGAGCAAACCGGGGCGCTCTAAGTTCTCATTAAGGATCTTCTGGTAGCGTCGGGCAACCGCTT
>CAYUHP010000049.1:0-8553 GCA_964444595.1 uncultured Sphaerochaeta sp.
ATGTAAAAGTGGGCGACACGATCGCGGTCGATGATCCAATCATCGCCCTCGAAAGTGCCAAGGCGGTTACCGATATCCCCAGTCCCTATGCGGGAACGATCACTAACGTTCACGTAAAGGCGGGGGACAATGCAAACACCGGTACCCTCCTTGCCGACATCGATGTCGCCGAGGAAGAGGCCCCTGCACCCAAAGCAGAAGAAGCGCCCGCCGCCCCCAAAGCGGAAGTTGCCCCTCCTGCCAAGGTCGAGACAGCGGTAGCTCCACCTCCGGTTGCTAGCGGTGGTGGAATCTACCACGCTTCGCCCTCTTTGCGGCAATATGCTCGCGAACTTGGCGTTGATTTAGCTCTGGTCAGTGCAACGGGTCCAAACGGACGAATCGTCCGGGAAGATATCCAGGCATTGGTCAAGAAGGCGCTCGCCGGCGGTGGTCCCGGATCATTTGCTCAACCCATCGCGCTGGAAGATTTCTCCGTATACGGAGAGATCGAGCGCGTTGAGTTGGGTCGAATCCAAAAGATTAGCGGCCCGCACTTAACCCGGGGTTGGCAGACGATTCCGCTCGTAACCCAATATGACGAAGCAGATATCACCAGCTTGGAGGCCTTCCGAAAGGGCCTAAGAGATGAACTTGCCAAGGAAGGAGTCCGCCTTTCGATCCTCCCGTTGATCATCAAAGCAACCGTTGCTGCTTTGAAGAAGTTCCCGCAGGTAAACGCATCGTATGATGAGCAAAACCAGCAGGTAATTCACAAGCACTACTACAACATCGGCGTTGCGGTGGACACCCCCAATGGGTTAGTTGTCCCGGTGATCAAAGATGCGGATAAGAAGGGTGTGAAAGAGATCGCCGTTGAACTGGCGGAGATCTCAGCCCGAGCTCGCGAAGGGAAACTGAAGAGCACCGACTTAAGCGGCGGATCATTCTCGATCTCTTCGCTCGGCGGAATCGGAGGAACGGCGTTCACGCCCTTGATCAACCCACCGGAGGTGGCGATTCTCGGCGTGAGTAAGATGGTGAAGAAACCCGTTTGGGATGGGACACAGTTCAATCCCCGCGATGTTCTCCCCTTCTCCCTCTCCTACGACCATCGAGTAATCGACGGAGCAGAAGGAGTTCGCTTTACGACCTACCTTGTATCCCTTCTTGAGGATATGAGAAAGACCCTGTTATAGGAGGATCAAATGGAAACCAAACACAGTGACCTGATCGTCCTCGGCGGCGGCCCCGGTGGCTATAGCGCGGCGTTCCGCGCTGCTGATTTGGGTCGGGAAGTGACGATTATCGAAGCTGATTCCGTCCTCGGTGGAGTGTGCCTCAACCGAGGGTGTATCCCTTCGAAGACGCTGCTTCACGTCGTTGAAGTACTCGATGAGGCGGCTTCCTTGAAAGAGATCGGAGTTACCTTCAGTGAGCCGAAGATTGATCTTGATCAAATTCGGTCCCACAAAGAAACGACGGTGAACAACCTCGTCGGCGGCTTAGATCAGCTGACCAAGGCGCGCAAGATTACCCGAGTGATCGGAACGGGCCAGTTCAAAGATGAAAAGACCTTACTCGTTTCGACAAGCGAGGGTGAAGTACTCTACACCTTTAACGACCTGATTCTCGCCGTCGGATCGCGCCCGGTTCAAATTCCCGGTATTCCCTATGATGATGAGCGTATTTGGGACTCAACGAAAGCCCTTGAAGTGGCTGAAGTCCCCAAACACCTCGTGATCATCGGCGGGGGAATCATCGGCATGGAGATGGCTCAGATCTACCACGGTCTTGGCAGTAAGATTACGATCGTCGAGATGGCGGATGGGATCATCCCCCCCGCCGATCGCGACTTGCGCCAGATTCTTCTTAAGAATGTAAAGCATAAGTACACGATCCACACCAAGACAAAGGTGAGCAGTGTTCAAGCAGGCAAAGAGAGCCTCACCGTGACCTTGGAGGGGGCAGAGCCCTCCACCATTGAAGCGGATGTGGTCTTGGTTGCCGTTGGGCGAAAAGCTAACAGCGATCGAATCGGAATTGAAAACACTTCAATTACCCTGAACAGTCGCGGCTGGATTGAGATCGACGATCACATGAAAACGAACGTTGATCACATCTACGCGATTGGTGATGTCACCGGCGATCCGATGCTTGCTCACCGAGCAAGCTATCAGGCAAAGGTAGCAGCCGAAGTTGCGAGCGGGCAGAAGAGTGCGTTTACTCCGATGGGGATTCCTTCGGTTGCCTACACGAGCCCGGAGCTTGCGTGGGTCGGCCTGACGGAGAATGAAGCGAAGGAGAAGGGAATTGCCTATAAGAAAGGCGCGTTCCCCTGGCAAGCGAGCGGTCGAGCCCTCAGCGCGATGGCCAGCGACGGTCTTTCGAAGATCCTCTTCGATGAAGAGACCGGCCGAGTCCTTGGCGCTGCAATCGCCGGCAAGAACGCCGGAGAGCTGATCGGGGAGGCGGTCCTCGCCCTTGAGATGGGGGCAGTTGCCCTTGACTTGAGCTTGTCGATTCACCCCCACCCGACACTCAATGAGTCGCTCAGTGTGGCAGCACAGATGGCCGATGGAATTGCAACGGATTTGATGAACCGCTAGGCACAAATGGATACGTGCTTTCCCAACACCGCTCTTGAACTAGAGCGGTGTTTTATTCTAAGGTTGTAGGAGTGAAAGAATTATTTCCAAGGAGTTTTGTCTATGAAAATTTCGGTTTTGCAAGAAGCCCGTTATGGTTATGAGCCCAAGCTGCCAACGATCCTTCAAAGCAATGTGAGTGAGTTGGTTCCAATCGTCGGAACAAAGACCAGTAGCGTTGCCGACAGTGAAGCGATCGCTTCCCTCTTCTCAAATACGTTTGGTGCAGGGATTGTAAGCTATGATAAGGGGACGAATGAGGATGCAAAAACCCTTCGAAACGTTGGAGTAATTCTCTCCGGCGGTCAAGCTCCCGGTGGGCATAATGTAATCAGCGGTCTCTTTGATGCAATGCAAGCAGCAAATCCGGAAAACAAGCTCTACGGGTTTAAGGGCGGACCGTCAGGGATTCTCAACGATGATTATCGAATCATCGATTCAGAGTATCTTGCCGCGTTCCGAAATACCGGTGGCTTTGACATCATCGGAAGCGGGCGGACAAAGCTGGAAAGTGAAGAGCAATTCGAAATCTGTGCCACCGTTTGTAAGAAGCACGATATCAAAGCGTTAATCATCATCGGTGGTGATGACTCCAATACAAACGCTGCGGTATTGGCTGAGTACTTTTTGGCCAAGGGCCACGGTATTCAAGTAATCGGCTGTCCCAAGACGATCGACGGCGATTTAAAGAATGAATCGATTGAGATCTCCTTTGGCTTTGATACCGCCACCAAGACCTACGCCGAGTTGGTTGGTAATATCGCCCGCGATGCGAACTCAGCAAAGAAGTATTGGCACTTTATCCGCCTCATGGGCCGATCGGCCAGCCATATTGCCTTGGAAGTTGCTCTTGAAACGCAACCGAACTTCTGCCTCATCGGTGAAGAGATCGAGGCAAAGCAACAAAGCCTCGATGACGTTGTTGATGAACTGGTACACATTGTTCTTCAGCGCGCCGAAGATGGGAACCACTTTGGTGTCGGACTCATCCCCGAAGGAGTCGTTGAGTTTATCCCCGAGATCAAGGTCCTCATCCGCGAGATCAACGATCTGCTTGCCAAAGAGGAGAAAGCCTTTTCTGCGATCGCTGAAGATCATGAGAAGATTCTCTTTGTTACCAACCTTCTCTCTTCAGCCTCGGCTCACGTGTTCACCTCTCTTCCTGAGTCCTTTAAACTTCAACTGCTCGCCGACCGCGATCCCCACGGAAATGTGCAAGTATCCAAGATCGAAACCGAGAAGCTCCTCGCTTCGATGGTTGAAGAGCGGTTGAACAAACTCAACAAGGGTGCAAACTTTTCTACAATCCACCACTTCTTCGGGTATGAAGGACGCTGTGCCTTCCCAACCAACTTTGATGCCGACTACTGCTACAGCCTTGGCTATAACGCCTTTGTGCTGGTTGCTCAGAACTTAAGTGGATACTTAAGCAGTGTTACGAACCTCGCCGAGCCCGCCTCAAAGTGGCAGGCCGGAGGAATTCCCATCACGATGATGATGAATATGGAAGTTCGTCACGGTGAGAGTAAGCCGGTGATTCGTAAAGCGTTGGTTGAGCTGGACGGAGCCCCGTTTAAGTACTTTGCCTCCAAACGAAAGCAGTGGGCTCGAGAAACGGCCTTCACCTACCCCGGTGCTGTTCAGTACTTCGGACCGGCAGCAGTTGCCGACAAGACAACGATTACCCTCGCTCTTGAGCAAGGCAAGTAAGAAATACCTGTAATCTAACTCCAACCGCCCTTCGGGGCGGTTGTTTCTTTAGCCAAAGAGGTCCTCTTCAACCCGGAGGCAGAGATAGTGATAGATCGGCAGGTGAAGCTCTTGGACTTTGTACGTTTCAGTCTCAGGAACAGCGATCGAGATATCGGCAATCTTTGCCAACGCGCCCCCATCCTTGCCGGTAAAGCCGATGATCTTCATCCCCAAAGATTTTGCAACTGTCGCAGCCATGAGAACGTTCTTCGCGTTTCCGCTTGTTGAAAGTCCCCAAAAGACCCCATCCTTTTCGCCCCAACCCAGGGTAAGTTGGGCGAAGGTAAGGTGGGGATCAACATCATTGCCAAATGCAGTTGTAAGAGCCGTATGAGTTGGCAGAGCAATTGCTTTAATTGGTGTTTGGAGTTTCATCGCCAAATAGGAGCCGTGCTCCGAATCTGTTTCGATAAGTTTTTCAGCAAGCGAGCGACCAAGCGGCCTGGGCCGAACAAATGATTTCATCAGTTCGCCGACGATGTGCTCACTATCACTGGCCGACCCTCCGTTGCCGCCGACAAGAATTACCTTTCCCTGCTTGGCAGTTTTACTCAGAAGCTCAGCAGCTTCTTCGATTGATTGCTTGATTGCTTCAAGCTGAGGATATCGTTCATACAGGTCGATCATGATTATTTCTCCTTTGGTCGTTGTCCCGAGCGATGCCAAGTGCTGCCAAGTCGCCCAACGCTGCTCCAAGGGCCGCAGGAAGAATCGTACAGGCAGCGCTACTGGCCTTCAACGCTTCGCTTTTAATGACTTCTTCCATCTTGGGCCGAAAAAGCTCCTCTCTTCGTTGAAAAATGCTTCCGATGATAATGCGTTCCACATTGAGCAGGTCGATTAAAATCGCCAGACCATGTCCGAGTTTTGTTGCACTTTGCTCGATTACCGAGCGGGCTACCGGATCTTTTTGTTCGGCAAGATCACACACCTCTTTTGCTGAAAGCACGTTGTTTGTGGCTTGTTCATATAAGCCACTGATTCCACAGCCACTACTATAGCCTTCCCATGAGCCGCTTTTATGATAACACTCAGGTCCGTCATCGGCGATGCGAATGTGACCAACTTCCCCGGCCAAGCCACTAACGCCCCGATAGAGCCGACCGTCGAGGATCAAGCCCGCTCCGAGGCCGGTACCGAACGTAAGAAAGATAAGAGAGGAGGCACCTTGACCCGCTCCCCAGTACCATTCGGCAAGAGCTCCGGCATTTGCATCGTTTTCAAGGTAGGTTGGTATTCCAAATCGCTCTTCAAAGAGTCGAACGATCTCGATCTCATCCCAAAGCGGTAAGTTGGGCGGCCGTTGGATGATTCCACGGGCACTATCCAATGGACCTCCGCAACTGATTCCTATTGCAGAGGGATGGTTATCTAAGGTTTCCAAAAACTCATCGATGATTGTGAAGCAGCGATTGATGACCTCATCGGGGGTACCGTGGGTTGGAAACTGCTCTTTTTTGAGGATTACTCCAAGCGAAGAACCTACGCACACCGCAGTTTTTGTTCCTCCGATATCGACTCCGAGATAATACATACCCTACCGCACTCCAATCTTTGAAAGGCGATCGAGAGCGAGTACCACCGCCCTCACCGTATGATAGTTCACCTTCCAGCTGTGGCTCATGTACGACCAAATCGGCGTTCCATCCTGCTCTAAGAGCGGGCGCCACTCACCCACTTCGTGGTTGATCATCACATCGAAGACAAAGCGATGAACGTTCTCATAGGCGGTGATGTAGCGCTCATCATCATACAGAAGATACGCATCCAATAATCCAATCATACACTCTGCTTGTTGCCAAAACTCTTTTGCTTTATCGTGCACAGCACTGGTAGTTAAGGAGCCTTCAACATAGACACCGCCATGCTCTTCATCAACTCCGTAGGAGACGGCGTGCTCCATCATCGGGCGAACCGACTCCTTCCAAGCCTCTTTATCTTGTTTCAACACATCAAGTGCTTCGCCCATCAGCCAAAAGATTTCAGCGTTGTGCCCATAGGATGTATTATCCATCGGGTTTGGTTTCACTTCAGATGAATTATCAAAGCGATCCCACCCCCAGATGATGTCAAACTTAATGTGGGGAGCAATGCTCCAGTCCGCCCAGAACATCGGAATTCCTGTTTTGTACTCGGGATGAAGGATCTTCTCATCAAGGAGGGTGATGAGCTCCATCAGTTTTCGTTTGTGGATATCTTTTCCGCTTGCTTGGTAGAGGGCGGTGAATGCTTCCATGAGGTGCATGTGGATATCTAAGGTTTTTCGGTCGCCCCCACCACTGCCGCCTTCACAGAGGCTCCAGTTTCGCCTCAGCATCGTCCAATACCCACCATAGTTTGTATCAACTGCGTAGATCTGCAGAAGGTTAAAGACTTTTTCAGCGTACTCAAGGCCAAGGGGATCACCAAAGGCTAAGGTATACGTTGCCAAGGCATAGATAGCAAAACTGTGGCCGTAGACGATCTTCTGGTCGATGAGGATGTTGTTCTTTCGGTCAAAGAGCCAGTAGAACCCCCCGTACTTCTCATCCCAATAGTGCTCGATTGCAAAGTGGACCCCTTTCGTGGCCAGGAGCTGGCAGTGCCCATCATGGTCGTGACCATGAAGAGCAGCTAAGGAAAGAGCGAAGATCGAGCGGAAGTGAGCGAGCATCGACTTTTCATCAACACCACTGTCTTTGCCATCCTTATCCCATTGGGTAAGATAGCCGTCATGCTCCTCATCCCACAGCCGATCGAGCCAAAATGGGAGAAGTTCCTTATCTAAATGGTGCTGCAGTTCATCTTTCCAAGCGGTAATGTTCTTAATCACATGCCTATCCTTTTGTTTGGAGTGCCTTCCATAAGTTTACAAAGAATGATCGATTATCAAGAGACAGATAGTGACTTGGCAATCCCATTCGACTGAATGTTTTCATAAATCGTTGGTAGTAAGCTGGGTTACTCTCCGGCGGTTCGCCCGTGTTCCAGTCCCACGTTCCCTCTTGAAGATCAACAACTCTGATGATCGCTTCATCGATCGCTGTGTGAGTATTTCTCACCATCGACAGTGCTTTTTCAAAGATCATCGGGCTCATCACCGCCGAACCCACTGAGAGGTACACTCCCCCTTGGAGGTGAGCGATCGAGTCCACAAAGCTTAGGAAGTCCCGCTCGGCGGTTCGTCCGATCACCGAGCCCTTATTCGCTTTGTGGGTGTAGATGATATCGTGACCGAACATTGGGTGACTGGTCGAGCGAATCTGGTTCAGATAGGCAGTGTGCAAAAGCGAATACTTCTTATATGGATGCTTGATCTCTAGCCACCCTGAAGGAAGATCTAACAACGTAATGAGATCTAAAAGATCTAAAGCACTGCTGCGTTTCTCATTTGAACTATGAGGATCCAAAGAGACTGAGATAAGTGTTTCTTTATCGGGGATCAGAAGACCGTCCTCTTCGATCATCTTCCCGATTGAAGATCCATAGCCAAGGCCTTCATATGCGCCGACTGCGAGGCCAAGGTTCAAGTACAACCCGGTCTCTTCCCAGGTACCGAACTTTCCTTCAGCTACATTCGCCTTCACATCTTCACTGCTTTGGCCTTGGTAAGCAAACTCCCAGTCATGGATGATGCCGGCTCCATTCGTAGCTAAGTGGGTGACGTATCCGCTCGTTGCAAACCGACCGAGCAGTTGACCGAGTCCATTTTTAATCGTGTGAGCTCCGAACGCCAAGATTACTGCGCGTTCGTTTCTTCGAGCTTCAAGGATCTCGTCAGCGAGGGCCTGAATCCAAGAACCTTGTTCAGGGGTAAGGGGAAACGAATCCTTTGCTGGGTCAATGTTCGCCTCTTCAATGAATACTTTATTCCTTCGTTCATCGAGGGGATAGTAGGTCATCTTCCTTCGGTCAAATACTTTCTTCATTGTTCCTCCCAGCCCAGGAGGGTTATCAGTTCCTTCGAAGCACTAAAATCGGAGATCAATACCGAAGCTCCCCCGAGGACCAAGCGGTGCCGTTTGGCGAGATTTTCGCCTTTGCGGCGAACCTCATCACTTAAGATCCCCACAGCTAGGACGCCCCGGCTGCGCGCCTCGCGCATCTCCACCGGTCCATCCCCAAAGACAATGATATCACGCTCCTCGTTGGCAAGCGAGGTGATGATCTGAGATAACACAAGCTTTTTGGGATC
>CAYUHP010000049.1:8653-13781 GCA_964444595.1 uncultured Sphaerochaeta sp.
TCATGATCAAAGATTGCAACCTTGGGTAATCCGCGTTTGATAACCGGATCGATGATCTCCACTTTTTTGCTGGGATCAAAGACTCGTAGCCAATCATCACTTGCCTTCTCGGGGTTGTAACGCCAAGAAGCCTGCCTGCTGAGCTTTAAGATCTCGTCACGTGTGGGGTGGCCACACCCATAGAGGGTCAAGAGCGATTGCGCTCCACTGAGGTTTCCCACTTGAATCCCGACCTCCAAAGAAGCTCCGCGGCTCATGGATAGAGCAAGAGCGGAAAGGAACGCATCGCCGGCTCCGACGATATCAATTTGCTGGGTAAAGTGGATACCAAGCACGGTTGAAACGCTTTCTCCGTCAAAGCCTACGGCTCCATTCTCGCCGAGGGTGACCACCGTCGGCTTACCAAAGTATGAGTAGAGCGCTTTGACAAGCTCCTCGGTAGAGAGATTAATAAAGCGGGGGTCCAATGCCCGCCCTTCACTCTCATTCAATTTGTGAATCGTATTTCGATAGACGGAGTTTAACTTCCGGCAATCGGCAAACCATAAGACCTTCTCCGAGTACTCCTCAATAAGTGCATTCAGCTGTTCTTGAAAGAACTCACTGTGAAGGCCCTGGGGAACTTGTTCGTTGATGATAATTGCATCGTAGCGATCAATCTTCTTCCTCAGGGTACCAAGAAGTGAATGAATCGATTCTTCGCTGGGGATGTTGAAGTTTCCGCTATCAAAGCGCGGGTGCTCACTGCCCTGTTCAAAGACTTTGTGGTAGACGTGCGTTGCCCAACCCGTCTCTTGGGTTTGCACCCCTTCGATGGTAAGGCCCTCCTCTTCAAGGAGCTTACAAAGGACTCCCCCATAGAGGTCAGTGCCAACGATACCGTACATATCAACATCTTCGGCTCCGAGGGTTTTAAGGTTTAACCCTACGTTACACCCTCCGCCGAGTTGGGAAGAGATCTGCTGAACCGAGTAGGTTTGAAGACCGGTCTCAACGGAGACTTCAGCTCCGTCGGTGGTGACTTGGTACGCTAAATCAAGGCATAAATCGCCGATGACTGCGATAGCAACTGGTTTATTCGAGGCAAAAAATGGAGCTAAACTATCTTTCTTATGCATAATGAAACCGCTTTCATTTGCATAATAAGGCCTCAATGCCCACTTGTCAACGAAAAGATTGACACGTGATTGAAAAATACCTAAGGTCTACCTATGAAGCAGAAGACGATCAGCGATATCGCCCGGGAAGCGGGAGTCTCAAAGGCAACCGTCTCTCGAGTACTCACCCACCCGGAGTTGGTAAAGCCAGCAACCCAGGAACGGGTCCGGGCGGTGATGGAGAAACATGAATACGTTCCCAATCACCTCGCCCAAAGTCTTGCCGGCAATCCAACGAAAACGATTGGTGTAGTTATCGATGAGCTGTCCAACTTCTTCTTTATTGAAGTAGCCGAAGGAATCAGCAATATCCTCTCCCCGCTTGGCTATTCAATGCTTCTCGTTTCATCCCGATGGGTCGAAGAGGAAGAGACTCGCCTGGTAAAATCCTTAATCTCCAGCCAGGTAGATGGGGTACTACTCGCCCCGGTTACCAACGAAAGTCGTGCTCTTAGCCTGTTGAAAGCAAACCAGATTCCCTGTGTGATCATCAACCAAATCCCTCGGGATGAATCACACTCATTTGTTACCGGTGATGATATTCAAGGAGGCCGAGTCGCCGCCTCCTTGGTCAATGAAGCGGATGCTGAGCAGGTACTAGCCATAACCGGGTTTGCCCACCAAAGTATCGAAGATCGAATCACTGGCTTCTTAGAGGTCCTCGATCCCCGCTTTACCTTCAAGCACCATCGCCTCGTTGAAACCCAAGCTGATGGTGCAGCTCTGGTTTCAAAGCTTATCACCGAAGAAGCAATCACTACAAAGAAAACGATCCTCTTTGTCACAAACGACAACGTAGCGATCGGAATCGTCAATGAGCTTGTTGAACAGGGGATCGCCGTTCCCGAACAAGTAAAAGTCATCGGCTACGATAACATTCGAGCCGCTTCCTTCTGCCGAGTTCCACTGACCACGGTAAGTCAATCAACGGTTCACATCGGCGAACAAGCGGCCAAAACCCTGTTGGAGTTAATCAGCAAGGAACGGACCGAGCCGCTGCGTCACTTAATCGAACCGACGTTGGTTCGAAGGCATTCGCTGTAAACAATATTCAAAACCGATAGATAATCCACCAGTTCTTCACATCGTTCAGAGAAAATACTACGCTTGTGTGATATACTCGCCGTTGGAGGCTAATCTGATATGCACACACTTGATTTGAATGGTATTTGGCAGCTATCCCCCCGTGATTCGCATGCGATCGCTCCTCATTGCCCGTACTTTCTCGATCACCCATCGATCGACTGCACCCTACCGGGTGATATCCACTCCGCCCTTCTTGAAAAAAACCTCATCGTTGATCCATTTGTCGGTACGAACGAACTTGATATGCAGTGGGTCGGCCAACATGACTGGGTTTTGGAAAAAAGCATTACCCTTACCGAAGAGGATCTCTCCTTAGGAACTCCCTATATCACCTTTACGATGGCCGATACGATGATCACCCTCGTTGTGAATGACCAGGTTGTGGGTGAACTCTATAACCAGTTTCGAAGATGGCGCTTCAACCTTGAAGAGTACCTTCAGCAGGGTGAGAATACGATAAAGCTCATCTTTGAAAGTGCCGAGAACGCCGCGATCAAAGTCAATGAGGAACTACCCTACCCAATTCCCTACTCAGTGTATCCAGTGTATGCGAAGCATCGAAACCTCATTCGAAAGACGCAATGCCACAGTGGCTGGGACTGGGGCCCCTGTGTCCTTTCCTTTGGAGTCTATGAACCAATTAGTTTTGATTTTGTTACTGAAGGCTTTATCAATGGAGTCAAGTTCACTACCAATGAGAGTGGCCCCACCTCCTTTGATGTACAGGTTGAAGTTGAATACGAACCCCTTTCATTGACTGAGGAACTTGAGTTCACCGCAACAGTCGGTGGTTCCTCACATACAATTACTCACACCTTTGGCCTTGGACGATCGAATACGGCAGTGCTTACCTTTGCCGTTTCCGATCTTCAGCGCTGGTACCCCAACGGTGAGGGCAAAGCGGTCCTGTATCCTTTGGAGGTTACTGCCGGAAAGCAAACGGTAACTCAGCTCGTTGGCTTCAGAAGTGTTGAAGTAGAAACCATTGAAGACGATGACGGTGGCAAGTCGATGACCTTTGTCGTCAACGGCGAGCGGATCTTCGCCAAAGGAGCGAACTGGATTCCGATCGACTCCTTCCCATCCCGGATGACGAAAGAGCGCTATGAGTACCTGCTTCAATCGATGGTTGATGCCAACATGAACATGGTTCGGGTTTGGGGCGGAGGGATGTATGAACACAAGGAGTTTTATGACCTCTGTGATGAGAAAGGGATCCTCATCTGGCACGATATGATGTTCAGCTGTGCGATGTATCCCGCCACTGAAGATTTCCTTGCAAACGTTGAAGAAGAGATTCGCTACCAGATTACCCGCCTCCAAGCCCACCCCTCGATCGCACTCTGGTGTGGAAACAATGAAGACCTAGGAGCGATTACTTGGTATGAGGAATCCAAAAACAATATGGCCCGCTACATCGTCGACTATGACCGCCTCAATGAGGGGGTCGTGGGAAAAACGATTAAAGCGGTCGACCCCTCTCGAAGATGGTGGCCCTCTTCACCCTCCAGCGGCGAAGGTGAGTACACCGACAACTGGTCCCATGACAAACGAGGAGACATGCACATCTGGAGTGTATGGCATGATGGCAGCCCCTTTGAACGCTACTACACCTACGCCCCGCGCTTCGTCAGTGAGTTCGGCTTCCAATCCTTCCCATCGCTTTCGACAGTGAAGGAGTATGCCGATGAAGAGATGCACAACCTCACCAGCACCGTGATGGAACACCACCAGAAGAACCCCCGCGGAAATTCGATCATCATCGAGAACCTCACCCGTTACTATCGGCTTCCGACAAGCTTTGAGCAGCTACTCTACCTCTCTCAAGTCCAACAAGCTCGAGCGATGAAGATTGCGATCGAGTACTGGCGAACCCTGTACGGACGAACGATGGGAACTCTCTACTGGCAATTGAATGACATTTGGCCGGTAGCCTCGTGGTCCTCGATCGACTACTACGGAAAATGGAAACTCCTCCACTACGCTGCTCGGCGCTTCTATGAGCCAATCCATCCGGTTGTATATATGAAAGAGGATGGAATCGTTGAAATCTATGTGGTAAACGATAGTTCCCGAACGATCTTAGATGAAGCAAAGCTCAGTGTTAAGTACTCCACCTATGAGGGGCACAAAGTTGGCAAGAGCGAATACTCGGTGGTAATCAAACCCCGTTCTTCAATCCATGTGGCAACGATTGACCTGAACAAGAAGAGCAAGATCGATCGATCGAACACCTTCATCTATGTGAAGCTCAAAAGCGATGAGCTCTACATGGAAAACACCCTTCTCTTGGAGAAGCCGAAGGCTTCAAAACTGCTCGATCCAAAGATCAACACGATGGTAACGAAAACCCCCACTGGGTTTGCCGTCACTGTTAGCTGCCTCCACCCCGCTTTTGAAGTTGCGCTGGACAGCGGATCGATTAAAGGGATCTTCAGCGATAACCTCTTTGATATCCGCCCGACTGCTCAGAAGGTCATTACCTTCAAAAGTGGTGAGGATGCAAGCTTAGAAGAGTTTGAAGCTGAACTGAAAGTCTTTGATCTCTACTCCGGCAGTAAGTAAGATTACAAGGATCGTGACGTAATAAGGGAGAGCCGAGGCTCTCCCTTGTGTTTGTACCCGAGGTACGTCTTAGTAAGACTTATACAGGTCCCAAGCTTTCTGCGTATCGGCAGCAACCTGGCGAGGAGTCTTGGTTCCAAGACCGATCTCTTGAAGACCGGTGTTGATGACACCATAGACATCACTGTGCAAGACACCGTCGATAACGGGGGTGATTGGCACATAGTTTTCATAGTATGCTGCACGCTTGGCAACGAATGGCTCGAGGTTGAGGTCAACAACAAGCTTGTCTACGTCAACAGCGAGGTTGGAGGGGAAGG